>DBWU01000078.1:4846-4982 GCA_002309395.1 Oscillospiraceae bacterium UBA1230 | reverse complement strand
CGCATGCCGCGTGTGAGCGTTGCGCGCGAGCGAGGGAATGCCTTTGCAGAGGCTCCCGTTCTGCAAAAAATGGGACGGCTTAACCGTCCCACGGGTACCATACTTCCCCTTGCTCCGCGTAGTAGTCCGACACATA
>DBWU01000078.1:4555-4746 GCA_002309395.1 Oscillospiraceae bacterium UBA1230 | reverse complement strand
TTCATGATACTGCCATGCGCCGCCGCATGACACCGCCAGCACAGCGTGATCAAATTCATGGGGTGGTCTGCTCCACCTTTTCCGCGTGGTTTGACGTGGTGAATCTGTAAACCGTCCGTACTGTCACATAGGGCGCAACGGTATCCGTCCCGCCGGTATACTGCTTTGCGTGTCTTGTTGTCGATTCCTGC
>DBWU01000078.1:2568-4512 GCA_002309395.1 Oscillospiraceae bacterium UBA1230 | reverse complement strand
TCCGCAGTATCACGCGAGGGCAAGGGTGAAACCGCGTCAGCGGTGCGTCAGCACCCTTGCGCCGCGTGGTACAATGGAATAGCAAGGCAGAACGGCTGTTCGGTAGACGCCTATCGCGTAGCGATATACCACATCAAACTGTTACTGATTTGCGGATCCTCTCCGGGCTAAAAACAGGATATGGATACCGCGGCAGGGCGTCCGCCTTACATTAACCCTGCTCTCCCGCGGAATTATGCGTTGTATTTGGTCGAACTTTGTTGTATAATGGCGGTATCATTCTTGACGGCAAAACCGTTTGCATAGCTCGGAGGACGGTATATATGTGGTTGAAAGTTGCTATCGGCATTCTGATCCCCTTTTTGGGGACGGCTTTGGGGTCCGCCTGTGTGTTTTTTCTCAAGGGCGAGATGAGTGAGCGGCTTCGCCATGCGCTGTCGGGCTTTGCCGGCGGCATCATGGTCTCCGCCTCCTTTTTCAGTTTGATCCTGCCCGCCATGGAACAGCTCAAAGACATCGGCGGCAGATCGATCATACCGTTGGGTCTCGGCTTTTTGGCCGGTATGCTGTTCTTACTGGTGCTGGATATCCTGATCCCCCATATCCATCTGGATCACAGCGAGGAAGGTCCCCACAGCGGTCTTTCCCGCAGTACGAAGCTGTTTCTCGCCGTTTCGCTGCACAATCTGCCGGAGGGTATGGTGGTGGGCATCGTGTTCGCCGGCTGGATGTACGGGCAGAGCACCATTTCTCTGGCAGGCGCCACGGTACTTGCCGTGGGTATCGCGCTGCAGAATCTGCCGGAAGGCGCCATCGTGTCCATGCCCCTGCGTGCGGAGGGAATGCCCAAAGCGAAAACGTTTCTCTACGGAACGCTTTCCGGCGCCATCGAGCCGGTGGGAGCATTGATGACCGCCTTTGCCGCAGGACTGTTCCTGCCGGTGATCCCCTGCCTGCTGGCGTTCGCCGCCGGCGCCATGTTCTACGTGGTGGTGGAGGAGCTGGTACCCGATATGTCCGAGGGAAAGCATACCAACGTGGGCACCGTCTGCTTTGCGGTGGGTTTCGTGCTCATGATGGCGCTGGACACGCTGTTCGGATAAACCACCGAAGCGCATATCACTCGTTCACGCAGTAGATACGTATACCGTTGAAAAAGTCCGGCGCTTGCGCGCCGGACTTTTCTTCCTGCCGGGCGGATTGAAACCGCCGTCCTTACGATGAATAGTGGGGCGAACCATCGGTTTTCGCCACCTGCTCCGTGCCGCCGACGGGTCGGACGGACAGCACGTGACAGCTCCCCTCGCCCAAAACCGCCTCCATTTCGGCGCGGAACGCGTCCAGCAGTTCGTTTGGCACGAACGCCTGGATCGTTCCGGCAAAACCGCCGCCGTGGACGCGGCAGGCGCCTCTCCCCTGCAGCGCGCGGCGTGCCAGCGCCAGTGCCAGCGCCACCTCCTGATGTGCCGCCGCGCCGGTGGGGATCACGTTTTGCAAAAAGAGCTGTGAGGATATGCCGGAGCGGTTCACGCAGGAGAGGAACGCATCAAAGTCGCCCCGGCGCAACGCCTCCGCCTCCTCCAGCACCAGACGGTTATCGTTATATACGTGCATGGCGCGCAAAACCGCCCGGTCGCCTGCGGCGGCGCGTACTTGGGAGATCTTATTGTAAAAGTCCTCCTCCGGCACCTGACGCAGTACCTTCTTGCCGAACACGGCGCATACCTTGCCCAGCTCCGCCGGAATGGCGGCGTACTCCTCCGTCAAATCCGCGTGGCTGGCGCCGGAGTCGATGATGCACAGGGTATGTCCGCAACGGGAAAAGTCAAAGGACACCGGCTCGATCACCGGCGCATCGGGATCGGCAAAATCAATGAACACACAGCCGCCGACGGAGGACGCCATCTGGTCCATCAGTCCGCAGGGCTTGCCGAAATACACGTT
>DBWU01000078.1:2255-2559 GCA_002309395.1 Oscillospiraceae bacterium UBA1230 | reverse complement strand
TGGCGATCTCCACCGCGTCCAGACCGGCGGAGAACAAGGCGTTCATCACCGTGCCCAACAGCACCTCAAAGGCGGCGGAGCTGGACAGTCCGCTGCCGGGCAAAACGGACGAGGTCACGCAGGCGTCAAAGCCGCCCAGCGCCACACCGCGGTGGGCAAAGCCTGCCGCCACACCCCGAACCAGGGCGGCAGTGGTGTTCTTCTCATCCGCGTGGACGGTGAGATCGTCCAGCGAGATCTCCAACAGCGGATACCCCTCCGACAAAAGCCGAATGGCGCGCGTGCCGCTCAGGGACACGGCGGC
>DBWU01000078.1:0-2217 GCA_002309395.1 Oscillospiraceae bacterium UBA1230 | reverse complement strand
TGATCCGTATGGTTGCCGCCCAGCTCCGTGCGACCCGGCGCGGAGAAAAACCGCTCCGGCGCATAGCCGAACTGCGCGGTAAACTTCTCTTTTAATATCTGTATGTGGTCCATGTTTATACTGATTCCTTTCTCCGCAATGCTACCCACTGCGCTTTACAACGATAGGGCCACCTCATGACGCCCGACGTTACATAGATTATACAGCATTTTTCAATACTGGAAAAGCCCTATTCTTTCCAAAACTAATTCTCGCTTTTTTAAAAGACGGCACCAACTTCTGCGTCTTATCTCTCTACCATGGATCGACGCGCACAACTTGCCTCCACCGAAAAAAACGCACGGATCACGGCTTGGCCGCGATCCGTGCGTTTTTCATGGCAAGCAGATGTTCTCACCGGGGAAACGATTTACCACTCTTCTCCTTCATCGCCGCCGATATCATCGTATTCAAGGGAACCGGTGATGATATCATCGTCTCCGTAGTCATCGACAATCTCAAGCGTAGGGGCGTAATACCGGTCTTTCTTCATCATATCCGTCGTCTCCTTTCCTGTGCTGTGCACCGTCAAAATGCGGCATAGGCGTCAATAACATCCTGGATCGTCAAGGTGCGTTGAGCACCCCAAACCGTGGTTCCATCCCGGGTGATCCAATAGGGTGTGACGGTAAAGTCCGTGTTGAAATTCGCCTGGGGAACGTTCTTGATCGTATATGCGTAGAAGTAGTTGGAATTCGCGCAGAACGCCGCACCGGGCGTATACGACAACACTTGTTCCTTATTGTCCACTGCGTACAGTGCGCTGTACACCTTGGTGTTCTCAACGATCTTCTCGCTCTTCCCCGGGGCATCGATATTGATCTTGAAGCCTACCTTTTCATACTTCAGATTGTCTACCGTGGAAACGAAGCGGATACTGGTCTTCTCGCTTTCACCGTCGGTTCCGGCGGTGATCTGTGCCTTGACGCTTAACACGGTCTCCGGCACAAATTTTGCGTAAACCTGCTCCTCACCCGTAAGCTCTGTCGTTCCTACCATCACAGGCGAACTGACACATTCCGCGTCATAATACCAACCGGCAAAAACGTATCCACTCGGCGCGGCCGGTGCTTCCATCGTTTCTCCGCTGCGGTATGCCGCGAAATCCGCGGTGTGCTCCTGCGCTATGGCAAAGCCCAACTCCACAGGTTCAGAGGCATAGTTCGTAAGGTTGCCGTCGTTGACGTCCTCGGCAAGGAGATAAACCTTGTAGCCCTCCGGCAATCCTGCCGGCAGGGTAAAGGTTTCGCTGCCGCTTCCCTCCGTGCCCGAAACCGACACCAGTTTGCCGTAATAGAGCACCTCCGCTGCGGCATCCGTGCGCTCCGTGCTGGTGATCATAACGGACAACTGGCTGATGTCACTTCCTGCATAGGTATACGGAACGGTGACTGTTGCACCCTCTTTGACAACGCATTTCTTGTCCTGGATCCCTACTGTTTTGCTCTCATCCACCAGCGTCAGTTTCCACTCGTTGGCGGCAACCAGATCATTGTCCACCGCAGTCAAAGCAGTCGTCTGGTCTACGCCGCTGGCGGTTGCGTACAGGATGGATGACAAGGCAAGGTTCACCGCCGGGCTTGCCCTAAATCCAAACCCGTACGTAATATTTGCATTGTTGAAATTGCCGTCAGTACGCACGAATGAAACGTAATTGTCATTCCCTGCCTTCAGCGGTGAACGGGTCCACCACTGACCTGCGGTATTACCGGTATCTTTCTTGATCCTGTTTGTTGCAGCAGTTGCACTATTGCTGTATCCGTAAGACGTATTCTTCAGTTCGGCTATGTCCAAAACGAACACGTTATCGTCCACCAAAGCACTGAACGAACCGTTCGTATAGCTGGCACCGTCTGTCGCGGAAGCCGCCGCCTTGTTGGATGCGATCAAAGCGCCCCGCTCAGTCGCGCTGAACTGGTACAGGAACTGACCGGAACCGGTCCCCTGCAGCCAGATCTTAAGATCGGAGGTCTGCCAGCTGTTGTCGATCCTCTCATTATCAAAGGACCGTCCCTCCAAAAGGGCGTCACTATCCAGCAGCATGGTCTGCGTCACACCGTCGGCACTGTAATCGGTCGTATTCGCATCCAGCACGCGGAACAGCACCGGGTTGTTGGCATACTTACCGAAATACACCTTCGTGCCGGACCACGCCTGGTCGGCAGCCGGTGCGGACGG
>DBWU01000029.1:2043-8597 GCA_002309395.1 Oscillospiraceae bacterium UBA1230 | reverse complement strand
TGCTGGTTTGCGCCATGAACCCCTGCCGCTGCGGGTGGTACGGCCATTCCTCCGGCCGGTGCACCTGCTCCGAGCAGCAGGTGGAAAACTATATGCGCCGGATCTCCGGCCCCCTGCTGGACCGCATCGACATGCACGTGGAGGTGCCCAGCGTGGAATACGACGCCATGCGCCGCCGCACGCCCCAGGAGGATTCCGCCGCGGTGCGCCGCCGGGTGGACGCGGCGCGCTCAAAACAGACGGAACGGTTCGCCGGCACCGGCGTCACCTGTAACGCCTATATGCCGCCGTCCATGATCGGGCAGTACTGCGCGCTGGACAGCGCCGGTGAAGCGCTGATGAAAAACGCCTTTGACCGTCTGGGTCTGACCGGCAGGAGCCACGACCGGATCCTCCGCATGGCGCGCACCATCGCGGATCTGGACGGCAGTGAGCAGATCGCCCCCTCCCATCTGGCGGAGGCGATCCAATACCGAAGCAACAATATTTTGAAGTAAGGAGCGTTCTCCCATGGGCGAGATCATTTTATGCAAGCTGGGCGAGGTGGTGCTCAAGGGGCTCAACCGCCACAGCTTTGAGACGCGGCTGATGAGCAATATCCGCCGCCGCACGGCGCGGTTCGGGCGCTTTCGCATCTACTCCCGGCAAAGCACCATCTACGTGGAGCCCGCAGAGGACGGCTGTGACGTGTCCGGCGCGTACGGAGCGTGCCGGCAGGTGTTCGGCGTGATCGCCGTGGCGCGCGCCATGCCGTGCGAGAAAACGAAGGAGGCCATTTTGGAGACCGCCTGCGCGTATCTGGGCGAGGCGATGGCGCAGGCGAAGTCCTTCAAGGTGGAAACGCGCCGGGCGGACAAGTCGTTCCCCATGAGTTCCATCCAGTTGAGCCAGTGGGTGGGCGGTCATCTGCACGATGCCTTTCCCCACGTGGCGGTGGACGTACACCATCCGGAGCTGACGGTACATCTGGAGATCCGGGAAGACGCGGCGTACGTCCACACCAGCGCCGAGAGCGCCGCCGGCGGCTTGCCGGTGGGCATGGGCGGCGTGGCGGTGAGCCTCCTCTCCGGCGGGATCGACTCGCCGGTCTCGTCGTGGATGATGGCAAAGCGGGGCGTGCAGTTGGAGATGATCCACTTTGCCTCGCCGCCGTACACCTCTCAGGCGGCAAAGGAGAAGGTTCTGCAGCTCGCCAGGGAATTGACGCCGTGGACGGGGCGGCTGAGCGTGCATATCATCCCCTTTACCGAGATACAGGAGGAGATCCGCCGCCACTGTCCGGAGGACTGCTTTACCCTCATTATGCGGCGGTTTATGATGCGCCTCGCCGATCTGCTGGCACGGGAAATGCACTGCCGCGCCCTCATCACCGGCGAGTGCCTGGGGCAGGTCGCCAGCCAGACGATGGACGCGCTCCGCGTCAGTGAGGACGTGACGACCCTGCCGGTTTTGCGTCCGCTGATCGGCATGGACAAGGAGGAGATCGTCCGCCTTGCCCGAAAGATCGGCACGTTTGACACCTCTATTTTGCCCTATGAAGACTGCTGTACCGTCTTTACGCCCCGGCATCCCAAGACCCATCCACAGGTGGAGGAGATCCGGGAGCTGGAGCAGGTGCTGGACGTTGACGGATTGTGCACCCGTGCGCTGGCAGGGCGCGAACTGGTCAAGGTGCGGCCTTGAGGAAAGGAGCGATGGAACCGTGGCGCTTTCCGGACAACAACAGGCGCTTTCCCTGCTGAAAGCGCGTGGAATGACTTTTTCCGCCGCCGAGAGCTGTACCGGCGGACTGATCGCCAAGCGTATCACCGATCTGCCCGGCGCCTCCGCCGTGTTTTGCGGCGGCGTGGTGTCCTATACCGACGGGGTGAAAGCGGCGGTGCTGGGCGTTCCGCAGGAGCTGCTGGCACGCCACGGCGCGGTGTCTGCGCCCGTAGCGGCGGCGATGGCGGACGGCGTGCGCCGTTTGACCGGCAGCGATCTGGCGGTATCCGTCACCGGCGTGGCAGGGCCGGACAGCGATGACCGGGGCAACCCGGTAGGCCTCGTGTATCTGGCGCTTTCCGCGCCCGATGGCACCCGAACCGTCCGGCATCTTTTTTCCGGCGACCGCGCCGCCATACGCGAAAGCGCGGCACAGGCGGCGTTTTCCCTTCTCACCGGCTATCTCAATGAGCAGGAGGACTGACATGGCAAAAAACGGTATCTACCGCCCCGGCGATCTGCAGGCACAGCAGGAGGCAAGGCGCAAGGCGAAAGGCAATCCCAACAAGAACGTTCACCACAAAAAGAAAAATTCCAACTACGGCGGCTTCGACACGCAGGCAAAAAAAGCGGCCGAGCGCCAAAAGGCGGCCAGCCGCAGTAAGCAACCTCCCATCCCCCGGAGCGCCAAGATCACGCTGCTCGTTCTCATGGGGGCGCTGGCGGTGCTGCTCGTTTTAAATAATACCGCCCTGAAAGGCAGCGCCGTTTCCGCCAATATCGCCGCGCTGCTCATCGGAGCGCTGTGCTGCTATATGGCGTACGTAAACTATTTTCTGCGAAAACTCCGGGGCGGCATCCACGGCGTGCTGACGGTGATCCTCGTCGTTTTGGGCGCCGTGTACGCGCTGATGAGTCTGGCGGCACTGGCCGCGCTGATGGGATAGCGCGTTACTCGTAGTCCACCTTCATCAGGCAAAGGCCCTCCGGCGGCGCGGTGGGTCCTGCCTGCCGCCGGTCGCCGGAAGACAGGATCTGCGCCACCTGCTCCGGCGCCCGGAAACCGCGCCCTACTTCATACAGCGTCCCTGCCATGATCCGCACCATGTTCTGCAAAAAGCCGTTGCCGTGGACGGTGAGGATCACCCGGTCGCGGCGGCGCTCCACCGTGAAACTGTCCACCGTGCGAACGGTGGATTTTTTCATGCGCGGATTGCCGCAGAAGGCGGCAAAATCGTGTTCCCCCACCAGATACGCGGCGGCGCGGCGCATCTGCTGTTCGTCAAGACGCACCGGTGAGAGCGTAACGTAGTGCCGCTCGAATACGGGGCGCACCGCGCCGTCAAAATACACGTAGCGATACGTTTTGCCCCGCGCCTTGTACCGGGCGTGGAACTGGGGTGCGCAGAGCTTGACCTCACGCACGGCGATGGCAGGCGGCAGATAGCGGTTGAGATAGTCCCGGATCTCCTCCGGCGTCTTGTCCGTATCCAATACGCAGGAGGCGACCATGGCGCGGGCGTGAACGCCTGCGTCGGTGCGTCCGGCGCCGATCACCTCCACCGCCTTGCCGGTCAGCTCCGAAAGCACGCCCTCCAGCTTGCCTTGGATCGTGTCGCGCCCCGGCTGACGCTCCCAGCCGAAAAACCGTGTGCCGTCATAACACAGCGTGAGTTTGTAGTTCTGTTCCATAGCGATTCTCCCTTTACGAAGCGGCGTATCTTTGGTATCATCATAGCAGATTTACCGTTAAAAGCAACTTTTTTTGCCCCGCGGCGCAACCGACGCGCCGTTTTGGGCAGATAGAAGGTAGAGAGCTCTTTTAAAAGCGGAGGTGCCTCCATGGAAGATCAGGACATCGTATCGCTGTACTGGGCGCGTGAGGAACGCGCCGTGGCGGAGACCGCCCGGAAATACGGCGGCTACTGCCTTGCCATCGCCCGCGCCGTTCTTCCCCTGCCGCAGGACGCGGAGGAGGCGGTGAACGACGCGTATCTGGCGGCTTGGAACGCCATGCCGCCCCACCGGCCCGCAGTGCTTTCGGCGTTTTTGGGGAAGCTGTGCCGCCGTGCGGCGCTGAAAAAGTGGCGCGCCGGCAGAACGCAAAAACGCGGCGGCGGCGAAACGGCGCTGGTATACGAGGAGCTGGCGGACTGCGTGGGCGACGCCGGCACGGACCGCGCGCTGGAGGCGGCGGAGCTGGCGCGGTGCATCGACAGGTTCCTTGCCCGGCAGCCGGATACCGTCCGGCGCGTATTCGTGTGCCGCTACTGGTACGTGGACAGCATACCGTCCATCGCCGTCCGTTTCGGATACGGTGAGAGCAAGGTAAAATCCATGCTTCTCCGCACCCGAAACAAACTGCGGGACTATTTGATCGAAGAAGGTGTATATGATGAAAGAGAATGAGCAAGATCGCCTGATGGACGCCATCGGCGAGATCGACGAGCGCACCGTCGCCATGGCGCACGGCAGACAGCGTGCCGCTCCCGTTTGGCGCTGGGCAGGCGCCGCGGCGGCGTGTGTGGCGCTGGCACTGCTGGCGGCGGTGCTGCTTCGCCCCACCGGCACAAATGAGCCGGAAAAACCCTCCCCCCACGGCGGCGGCACGACCGCCCTTGCCGCCTATGCCGTCGCCCGGTCCGTCTATCCCGATACGCCCCTGCGCCCCTCGGAGGACGACTGGGAAAAGGGCGACGACTACGTGTCGGAGCTGACGGAACAGTGGTGCGCGGCACAGCGGGCGCGGCAGACGCAAAGCGCCGCCTATGCCGGCACGCTGGAGGGCTTCCTGCGGCGCACCGCGCCGGTGTTCCTCTCCGGCGAGGCAGCGGAAAACCGGCTCTATTCCCCTGTGAACGTGTATCTGGCCCTCGCCATGCTCGCGGAACTGACCGACGGTAACAGCCGGGGGCAGATCCTTGCGCTGTTGGACGCGCCGGATATCGAAACGGTGCGTCAGCGCGCCAAAGCGCTCTGGGCGGCGCAGTATCAAAACGACGGGCTCACCGCCTGCGTACTGGCTGCCTCCGTGTGGCTGGCGGATGATCTGACCTTCGTGCCGGAGACGCTCCACACGCTGGCGCAGGACTACTACGCCTCCTCGTTCCGCGGTGAAATGGGGTCGCCGGAGCTGGACGCGGCGCTGCAGGCGTGGCTCAACGAGCAGACCGGCGGACTGCTGGAGGAGCAGGTATCCGGCGTGACGCTTTCGCCGGAGACGGTACTGGCGCTTGCCACCACCGTATATTTTCGCACCCAGTGGAGTCAGAAATTCTATGACGGCAATACCGCGCCGGATACGTTCCACGCCGCCGGAGGCGACGTGACGTGCGATTTCATGCACCAATACGATACGCTCAACACCGTGTATGCCGGAGAAGGTTTCGCCGCCCTGGCGCTGGATCTGGAAAGCGGCGGCAAATTGTGGCTCCTGCTGCCGGAGGAGGGCGTTACGCCGGAGGAGCTGGTGCAAAACGGCGAGGCGACGGATTTCCTGCTGGCGGATAAATCCGAATGGGCGGAGCGGAACACGTATCTGGTGGATCTGAGCCTGCCGAAATTCGACGTCAGCTCCGAAACCGATCTGGGCGAGGGCTTACGATCGCTGGGCGTTACCGACGTGTTTGACGACGCACTGTCCGATTTTACGCCTATGACCACGGATATGACCGGCATCTACGTCAGCCAGGCCAGCCACGCCGTCCGTGTCGCCGTTGACGAAGAGGGCGTGACCGCCGCCGCCTTTACGGTGATTATGACCTGCGGTGCCGCCCTGCCCCAAGGGGAAAAGTACGCCTTTACGGTGGACCGCCCCTTCTTCTTCGCCATCACCGGCGAGGACGAAACGCCCCTCTTTACCGGCGTGGTGCATACGCCGGCGGCGTAGGTCTTGCAATTTTTTCCGACAGGTATATAATAGCCATAACAAGGCAGAGTAGGGAGCCGCGTGTCCAAGTGCCGGCGGGACGGGGAGTTGTCCGCCGGACGAAAAAGGCGCGCCTTTGCAGTGCGGCTCCCGCATCCCGCTGCCGCATGGCGGAGTGATGTCCTCCTTTGTGCGGCGTTTCCGGAACCGGACTGCCGAATCACACAAAGGAGGTCTTTTTATGCAAAAAAATGACCGGCTGTTTTCCCATCCCTTCTCCGCCGCCTATTGGCGTCTTGCCGCCGCAGAATATAAAAAGCCGAAGATGCTCGTGCTGGCGGCGATGCTCACCGCGATGCGGATCGCCGTTAAAAGCCTGTCCATTCCGCTGGGTCCGTCCTTGAAGATCACCTTCGGTTTCCTTGTCAACGCGGTGGGTTCTATGATCTACGGGCCGGTGGTCGCCGTTGCCGCCTCCGCCGTCAGCGACACGCTGGGCGCGATCCTCTTCCCCTCCGGCACCTATTTCTTCCCCTTTATTTTCGAGGAGATCGCCGGCGGCGTACTGTTCGCGCTGTTCTACTACCGCGCCAGACTCTCCGCCACCCGTGTAATGCTGGGGCGGCTGGCGGTCACCGCCGTGTGCAATCTGATCCTCAACCCTCTCCTGCTGATGTGGTACTACGCGGTGGTCGTGGGAAAGAGTTACGCCTTTATGACCTGGCCGCGCCTTGCCAAAAACATCGCGCTTTTCCCCTTGCAGACCGTGGCGCTGGTACTGCTTTTCAATCTCCTGCTCCCGGTAACGAACCGCATGGGTCTGACCTACACCGGCGTGAGCAAGCTGGAGATCACCAAAAAGAACGTCTTTGCGCTGATCGCCCTCACGGTATTCGCCGCGGCGGCGGTCGCCGCGTACTACCTCTGGGTCTATCAGCCGAAAGCGTGACCGCGCCGCGCCCGTCTCGCTGCACCTGCCGCT
>DBWU01000029.1:0-1985 GCA_002309395.1 Oscillospiraceae bacterium UBA1230 | reverse complement strand
TAGCACTCAAAAGAAAAGAGTGCTAAACGAGGTGCCTATGGAATGGACGGCGCGTAAAAAGGAAATATTAAAAATCGTCGTGGAGAGATATATCGACACGGCGGAGCCGGTGGGTTCCAAGGCGGTGGTAGAGCGAATGAAGGGCAAGATCAGCTCCGCCACCGTGCGAAACGAGCTGGCGGATCTGGTGGAGACGGGTTATCTGGAACAGCCGCACACCTCCGCCGGGCGCATTCCCTCCCCTCGCGGCTATCGGATGTACGTCAACGAGCTGATGGAGCGCCGTGCTCTGTCCAGCGCGGAGGCGGCGGAAATACGCCGCACGCTGTCCGATTCCCTGTCCGGCACGGAGGAGATGCTGGCGCGGACGGGTCAGATGGTTTCCAGCTTCGTGGGATATCCCGCCTATACCGCCGCCGATCCCACCCGTGGCGCCACGGCGCGGCGTTTTGAACTGCTGGACGCGGGCGACGACGGCGTGATCGCCGTGGTCATGCTTTCGGACAGCCGGGTCAAAAGCCGATTGATGCGTCCGGAGCTGGCGGTGGAACGCGAGGCGCTGGCGGAATTGAGCCACCTGCTGAACACCCATTTCACCTTCTGCGGCGCCGGAGAGATGAACGACCGCCTCATGCACCTGAGCGATCAGGTGGCGCCTAACCGCTTTTTACTGTTGAACCGCGTGGTGGAATACGCCGCCGCGCTGGTGGAGGAGGCGGCGCGGCAGGAGGTGTTCACCGAGGGCGCCAGCCGCCTTTTGAAATTTCCGGAATATCGGGACGCCGACAAGGCCCACGATCTCATGCGCTTTATGACCGAGAGCAAGACGGAACTGCCGGTGCCTGCCGGCGGCGCGTCCATGCAGATCCTGATCGGCCCGGAAAACGTCAGCGATGCGCTCAAAGAGAGCAGTGTGATCGTCACCAGTTATGATATCGGAGACAATATGCGCGGTCTTGTGGGCGTGGTAGGTCCCACCCGTATGGATTACGCCACCGTGGCGGCACGGCTGAGCTATTTTGCCGAAAGCTTGAGCGCCATGTTCGGCAAGAAAAACGAACTGCCCCCCAAGGAGGATCAGACATGAGCAAGAAGGAAAAAGAACCGCTGAGCGCCGAGGAACCCGTGATCGAGGCGGAAACCGCGGCAGAGGAAACGGCGGAGGAAACGGAGAGCGCCAAAGAGCCGGAAACGTACACCGTCACCGCCGAACAGATGGCGCAGTTTGAGGGTCTTGCCAAGCTGGTGGCGGACGGGAACGACAAGTATCTGCGCCTTGCCGCCGAGTACGACAACTTCCGCAAGCGCACCGCCAAAGAAAAAGAGAACCTGTACGACACCGCCAAAGCCGACACCGTCAAGCCGTTTCTGGACGTGTATGACAATCTGGTGCGGGGCGTGGATCAGTTCGCTGAGGACGATCCCCACCGGCAGGGTCTGGAGATGATCGCCCGGCAGTTTATGGCGGTGCTGGAGAAGCTGGGCGTACAGCCCATCGAGGCGCTGGGTCAGCCGTTTGACCCGGAAAAGCACAACGCCGTGATGCACACGGAGGACGACAGTGTGGGCGAAAATACCGTGGTGGAAGTATTCCAGAACGGTTTCACACTGGGTGAGAAAGTACTTCGTTTTGCCATGGTCAAAGTGGCAAATTGAAATAGAGGATTATAAAAATTCGGATCATTATAGGAGGCAATCAGTATGTCAAAGGTAATCGGTATTGATTTAGGTACCACCAATTCCTGCGTAGCAGTGATGGAGGGCGGCGAAGCCGTCGTCATCGCCAACGCCGAGGGCAACCGCACCACCCCGTCCGTGGTGGCATTTTCCAAAACGGGCGAGCGTATGGTAGGCCAGGTGGCAAAGCGCCAGGCGATCACCAACCCCGATCGCACCATTTCCTCTATCAAGCGCGAGATGGGCAGTGATCACCGGGTCGGCATCGACGGCAAGAACTACACCCCCCAGGAGATCAGCGCCATGAT
>DBWU01000073.1:10287-10510 GCA_002309395.1 Oscillospiraceae bacterium UBA1230 | reverse complement strand
CTCGCCTGCTTTTTATGCCTCGCCCGCACCGCCGGCGAGCCTCCCCGCCGGCGCCGGCGAGGTAGGGCACCGCGGCAACGCTGTCGCCGCGGTGCAAGCGTCGCTTCAAGTTTCTGCCGTCGCCGGCAAATCCGCCTCCGGCGGCTTGCCCTCGCTCCTCCGCGCGCGGGGCTATGGCGGCGCAAGCGCCGCCTATTTACGCCCCGCCCCGCGCGCAAAGAGA
>DBWU01000073.1:0-10213 GCA_002309395.1 Oscillospiraceae bacterium UBA1230 | reverse complement strand
CGCACAGGCGAGGTGGGATAAGCGCGGCTTAATAACGATAAGCACCCACCTAACAAAAAAGCAATATGAGCGGCTAAAACAATGCCTTGCATTGGACGGGCAGACCGCGTATCACTTGGTGCGAGAATACTTATTGCAGTACATTCGGAGCAAGGATCCGTGCAAAACAGAGCAGGAAATGTGCAAAACGGAGCGTATAAAAGCATGAGAATTTCGATTTATTTAGGCGAAAAGCAATCAAAACACTTGAGAGCTTATGCGGAATTGCAGGATTTGACGGTATACGCCTTGGCAAAAATGCTGATCCTTTCCTATGTTCAAGACAAGGACGCGCTGTGGGACAAGGTGCAAGGTGCAGAGATTAACGCGGAGTATTGGCGCGGTGTAATGGGAGTTGACGGATAACGCCTGTAAAGCGTAACCGCTTTACAGGTGTTATTATTGCACCTTATCCGAACAGAGGGTTAATGTAAGGCGGACGCCCTGCCGCGGTATCCATATCCTGTTTTTAGCCCGGAGAGGATCCGCAAATCAGAAGGGCGTGGGCAGTGCCGCCGACGTTTCCGTCAGCGTATCCAGCTCCATGTCACTTTCGGATGCGCGAATGGGACGCGCGCCCAGCTCCTCCATCCATTGGCGCACTCTCAGCGTCGCGAACGGACCCTTGCCCGGTTCGCCGCCGTGGGGATCCGTATTTGTCCAGAGCCAGTCGGGCGTTGTCCAAAACGCAAAGCGCGGGCGGATCGCCTCATACACCGGACGGTCTACACCGTTTTGCCCGTGGTGCGCCATCTGCACCGCGTCTGCCGCCAGTCCGTCGGGATACATACGCAGTAATTCTTCGCCGCCCGATACGCTCAAATCGCCCAGTACCAGCCAAACAAAATCATCCGCGCTATCGCGCTGCTCCGTAAAGCGTATGACGGCGGATGCGTTGTTCAGCCCGGGGATCGCGGGATTTGCCGTACGCAAGATCTCAACGGTCAAAGAGCCAAAGGAATACCGGTCTCCCTTACGGAACGGATGCAGCGGCAGATGCGTTACCGCCAACTCCGCGTTCAGCTCCGGCAGTTGCCAACTGATCTTGGAATGATCGGTGAAAGCATAGCTGTCATCAAGCGGCTCATAGGCGAACGAGCAGATCTCCGGCAACCCCTGTACACCTGCGCGCTCCATCCGGGAGAGGCGGCAAAATACGCCGTAATGATCATCGTGGGGATGCGTCAAAAGCCACAGGTCGACCCGGTACGGGCAGTTGTATTTCGCCGCCACCCATTGCAGCCGCGCCAAAAACCCGTCTGTGTCTTTTCCGTTTCCACCGTCGACGACAATGATATGATGATCCTCCGTGACAACGATAAACCCGGTCATTTGTGTGTGCGTATAGTTCTTAAGCTGAATGATCTTCATGTAAAAACTCCTTATTGTACTATTCAGTATTGCTTGGTCGCTTTGACAGCCGGCTGACAGGCGCCCTTACAGTACTTGCACGCCCGTCCTCGTCAGGTCGATCCGCTCGTCCGGCGCCGTTTCGCTGACGAGAACGTCTACGTCCCGCAGGGAGCACTGCCGGTAGGGCGAACAGGTGCCGAACTTGGTACTGTCACACAGAAATACCTTTTTTCCGGCATTTTCCATCATGGCGTTTCGCACCAGGATCTCCTCCCGGTCGCAGTCACTGATCACGCCCTCGCGGGAGAGGGAGTGGGCGGAAAAGAACATGATATCCGCATGGATATTTTCAAAGGTACGGCAGGCGTCGCCGCCCAACAGACAGTTTCGGTTCTCGTTGCTCAACCGCCCCCCGGAAGAGACGGCTCCGGCACTGCCGCGGGAGAGCAGGAGCAGTATCTCGGCATTGTTGGTCACCACAGTCAGCGAGCCGCGGTTCGCCAGCTCCTCCGCCAGATAGAAAGCGGTGGAGGACTGGTCGAGAAACACGATGTTGCCGTCCTGCACTAGCGCGGCGGCTTTCCGCGCGATGGCGCGCTTGGCCGCCACGTTTTGCCGCGTGCGATGGTCGAAGGTGATGATGCCGGAAAAACCGCCCACCAACTGCGCGCCGCCGTAAATGTGTTTCACCAGTCCCTGCCGCTCCAGCGTTTTCAGATCCCGCCGCACGCTGGATTCGCTTACGTACAGCGCCCGGCATAATTGGGCGACAGTGACGAAGCCGTTGCTGTCTTTCAAAATGCGAAGGATCGCCTGTTCCCGTTCTTTTGTTAGCATAATACCTCCTATCTGCGCGTCTTTGACCGTTTTGAGGGCAATCGGCGCCGTATAACAGATGCATTTTGCCGTTTATCGCTTGATTTTGACAGAATCATTGTATCGCAGGGAGTCAAAAATGTAAAGAGCCGTTTTGCGCGCGGCAAAAAAGCACCGCGCACAGGTGCGAGTTTTCGAGGCCTTTGCCCTGCGGCGGACGTTCCGCGCCAAAAAACCGTAAAAGTTTACAACTTTTTTTCAGAAAACGCCACAGGATACTTGACCTGCGGCGTTTTCCGTATTACAATAGGGAAAACACTCTATTTTGGGGTGGAACGACCCAAATTGATCAGTACAATATATTGGATGGCAGGAGGAACCGTCATGGCTTTCGGATTGGAAACAGGCGTTGAAAACGTAGACATCATCAAGGTGGTAGGCGTCGGCGGCGGCGGCAACAACGTAGTGAACCGCATGGTGCGCGCCGGTGTCAAGGGCGTGGATTTCGTAGCGGTCAATACGGACAAGCAGGTGTTGAACGCGTCCAGCGCCACGTACAAGATTCAGATCGGCGAGAAGCTAACCGCCGGCAAGGGCGCCGGTGCGAACCCGGAAGTGGGTCGCAAGGCGGCGGAAGAGAGTCGCAGTCAGCTCACCAAGGCGCTGGAGAATACCGACATGGTGTTCATCACCGCCGGCATGGGNNGGCGGCGGTACCGGTACCGGCGCGGCACCCGTCGTGGCGGAGACCGCGCGGGAAATGGGCATCCTGACCGTGGGTGTGGTTACCAAGCCGTTCGGTTTTGAAGGCCGCAAGCGCATGGAGCAGGCGGAGCAGGGCATCGCGGAGCTGCGCGACAAGGTGGACTCCCTGGTCATCATCCCCAACGAGCGGCTGAAATACGCTACCGATGAGAAGATCACCTTTGCCAATGCGTTTGAAATCGCGGATGACGTGCTGCGTCAGGCGGTGCAGTCCATCTCCGACCTCATTCAGCAGACCGGCTTCATTAACCTGGACTTTGCGGACGTGACCGCTATCATGAAGGACGCGGGTCTGGCTCACATGGGTGTGGGTCGTGCCGCCGGAAAGAACAAGGCGGAGGAAGCCGCGCGTATGGCGATCTCCAGCCCGCTGCTGGAAACCTCCATCAACGGCGCCAAGGGCGTGCTGATCAACGTGACCGGCTCGGTGGATATCGGGCTGGAGGAAGTGGAGCAGGCCGCCGCGCTGGTGCAGGATGCGGTGGACGCCGATGCCACGACCATCTTCGGCGCTACGTTCGACGAGTCGCTGGAGGATGAGATCCGCGTGACCGTGATCGCTACCGGCTTTGCCGATGAGGCGAAGGCGAAGGAAGCGGCAAAAGCCAAGGTCACGCTGGACCCGGTAGGCCCCCGGTCCGGTGCTTCTGAAGGCGGCGCCCCGGAGGACGGCGCGTTTGACGACATTTTGAAGATTTTCGGCAAGAATAATTTTTGATCGGTAACAGATCGATTGACCGACCGCGGCAAATGCCGCGGTCGGCTTTTTTATCCGCGTTTTCCTATATTTGACCGTCATAATCCGCTGCGATCCGCGCATAGTAATTTTGTCGCCGGCGACGAAAAACGATCAAGGGGTGATCCAATGCATGAAACGCAAAGGCCATCCGTTTGGCGGCGCGGCGCGGCAATGTTCACAGCGCTCCTGCTGGCAATCTCTCTATGCGCTCGCTACACGTGGGCGCAGGGCGGTGAGCGGACTTTGATTCCTATGGGGTGTGCCGTGGGCATCAAACTGTTTGCCGACGGTGTTCTGGTGGTGGATACCACCGGATTGGACGGCGCAAAGACTTCTCCTGCAACAGATTGCGGCTTGAAGGAAGGGGATCTGATCCTTCGGATCGACGACGAACCGATCCGTTCAACGGAGCAAATGCAGTCCGTTTTGCAGCAGAGCGCCGGCGAAACGCTGACGCTTACCGTGTGTCGCGGCGAGAAAACCATGCAGCTTGACACCCACGGTATCCTGTGCGCGGACGGCGTATACCGCCTGGGCATCTGGATCCGTGACAGCATGGCGGGGATCGGTACCATGACCTATTACGATCCTGCCACCGGCCAATACGGCGCGCTGGGACACGGCATCACCGACGTGGATACCCACGTTCTTATGCCGCTCTCCTCCGGCGCCATTATGGAGACCACGGTGAAAGCCGTGAAAAAGGGACAGCGTGGCGATCCGGGCGAGCTGAAAGGTGATTTTACCGTGCAGCACGACGTGGGAACCGTCAGCGCCAACACCAGCGCCGGTATTTTCGGCACGGCGGATGAGGACGCTTTTTCCGCTTCCGGCGAGCCGATCCCGGTAGCGGCAGCGTCGGAGGTGCACACCGGCAGCGCCACGATCCTATGTACCGTTTCCGGCAACGGAACGGAGAGCTATGAGGTGGAGATCGTGCGGCTGTACCACGATAAGGCGGATATGCGCGATATGCTTCTGCGCGTCACGGATCAGCGTTTGCTGGAGACCACCGGGGGCATCGTGCAGGGCATGAGCGGCAGTCCCATTTTGCAGGATGGAAAACTTGTGGGCGCCGTTACCCACGTCCTCTTGAACGATCCCGCGCAGGGCTATGGCATTTTCATGGAGAATATGTTGAAAATGGCCGGCTGACGAAAGAGCGCGGCGGGAACTTGTGTTCCTGCCGCGCTTTTTGATTGTCGAATAACGTCGAACGATTTTGTTTGAAATTCGACGAAATCCGAGGGAAAAAACTGTAACATCCTGCTACATTATAGACAGCTCAAGCGACGGATGCGGATTTGTCGTGAAAATACAGGAAGTTACGATTCCGGAAGTGGAGAGAGGACGTGCCCATGGAAGTAAAAAGCAAGGTAGTGATCGCCGACAGCAGTGAGGAGTTCCGCACACTGCTGTGCCATCTGGCGGAAGAGAGCGGAGAATTTGAGATTTCCGGCGCCGTGCCGGACGGGGCGGAGGCGTGGGAGCTGGTACGCCGCCATCATCCGGCGCTTCTTGTCACGGAGCTGGTACTGCCCACGCTGGACGGTTTCGGACTGCTGCGCCAGTGCGCCTCACTGGGCGAGGCGGCGCCCCAGACGCTGATCGTGTCCGCCTTCTGCACGGAGCGCGCCGCGGCGGAGGCGGCGGAGCTGGGCGCCTGCGCGTTTCTGGCAAAGCCGGTGAGCGGCCCGTCGCTGTTGGAGTATATGCGCCGGGCGCTGCGCCGGGAAGAGCCGGCGCCTACGGCGGAAAGCGATCTGGAGGCCCGGGTCACCGCCATCATCCATGAGATCGGCGTGCCGGCGCACATCAAAGGATACCAGTATCTGCGTGAGGCGATCCTCATCTCGGTATCGGATATGGACGTGATCAACGCCGTCACCAAGGTACTCTATCCGGAAGTGGCGCACCGGTTCGGCACCACCGCTTCCCGGGTGGAACGCGCCATCCGCCACGCCATCGAGGTAGCGTGGGATCGGGGCGATCTGGATATTTTGCAAAAGTACTTCGGCTACACCGTCAACTCCGCCAAAGGGAAACCCACCAACAGCGAGTTCATCGCCATGATCGCGGACCGCTTGAGCTTACAGCGCAAGCAAAAACGGGCGTAAGAATTGGATCTTATTAAATGAAAAAAGAGCCTCCCGTCGGGAGGCTCTTTTTTGTACGATTTCCGGACTATATTGACCAATACGATGATCTAATTGACGTAATCCGACGCAAGGATGGTTCTGTGCGACTGATGCCCGGTAAGAAGATAAACGGACATTCCGTTATGATCGAGGCCGCTTCTGCCGGACGCCAAGCATTGCATCCTGTTACCGCCTATCAAATTGATAGCGAGAGGTATGAAAAAGAGTATAAACCAAAGGCAGTAGGTCGATCCGCTACATCCTGTCGGACGGAATCCGATTACGTGGATATCTCACGACCAGCTACTGCCTCTAACAGTAGCATACCCCAAGCGGACGCAAAAAGTCAAGGGGATACTGTTGACGGATTATTGACCGGTACGGCGGCGGAGGATCTGCAGCGGATGGCGCAAAATCTGTTTTTCCAAACTCACGCCGGATAGACGAGATCCGCCACCGTCCGGTTGCGGAGGATCTCGGCGTAGGCGGCGCAACAGCGGCGTGCCAGCGATACGTCGAGGTTTACATAATTTCCGCATTCCTTGGCGCTTTGCCCCGGCATGGCGCCGTCATACACGGCGGCGGCTTCAAAGCAGCGTTGCAGGAGGGCGATAGCGTCCGCCTCGGTGAGACGGCTGCTGTCAAAGAGAAAATAGAAGCCGGTCTGACAGCCCATGGGACCGAAGTACACCACCGCGTCCTTTTCCGGACTGTTGCGCAACAGCGTGGCGATCAGGTGCTCCACCGAGTGCATTTCGCCGTTGGAGAGAAGATCGCCGGTGTTGGGGGTTTTAAACCGCAGATCGAAGGTCACCACCGCGCCGTCCCGCCGGCTCAGGTATAGACCGGGTCTGAGCACGGTATGGTCTACCGTAAAGCTGTCAATGCGTTCCACACGGCACCTCCAATTTATCAATGAACGACAGCACCACCTCGTTCAGCCGCGCCAGAGCGGCGGGGAACTGGAAGGTAAAATCGTTTTCACCGAACAGACAGTCGGAAACGGACTTGATCGCCATAAAGGGCACCTCGTTGCGATAGCACACTTGAGCGGCGGCACAGCCCTCCATCTCGCACAGCAGGGGATGGAACACCTCCGCGATATGCCGGGCGCGGGGCGTATCCGTGGCGAACCAGTCGCCGGTCGCCACGATGCCGGTGCGATAGGGAAGACCCACCGCGTCCATAGCGGCGCGGGCGCGATCCTGCCACGACGTGGGGAAGACGACGCGATGCACCGTCGCTACGAATCCCTCCTGGCAATCGTCCAGCGTACTGATGTCGAAATCGTGCTGTATAAAGCCCTCCGCCAGCACCAGCGTGCCGATGGAAACGTTTTCAAAACAGCCTGCCACACCTGCGTTGATGATCAGCTCCGGGTGGAATCTGTCGATCAGCAACTGGGTCGCCATGGCGGCGTTCACCTTACCCACGCCGCCGCAACAGGCGATCACGCCGGGGCGGATGCGATAGAATTCCACGCCTGCCTCCTGCAGCAGCAGAGGCGTCCTTTCGCCGTTGAGCATGGCGGCGATCTCCTCACGCATGGCGAACAGTAACGCGATCTCCATAGTAGCCTCCCGATGGTTTTCTTTCAGCGCGAAGCGGCAACGCCGCATCCGCCGTCTCCCATTATGCCATAAAACGACCGGTTTGAAAAGAGGTATATTTCACAGCCCCGTCACATATAGTGTGGCATCACCGATGTGGACATATCACAACGAACGGGGTGGACGTATGGAGCAGAATTTCAACCGCGTCATGCTGTGCGGACAGGCGGCGGATGAGCCGCATCTGTCCCACATCAACCATGGCGAGAGCTTTTACAAGTTTACGCTGTCCGTGCCGCGCTTGAGCGGACAGACAGACGACCTGCCGGTGATCCTGCCGCGGTCGCTGTTGTGGGAAACGCCTGTGGGGGAGAGGGATACCGTATCTCTGACGGGCCAGCTCCGCTCCTTTAATAATAAGAGCGGCGAGGGACGCCGCCTGGTGATCTCCGTGTTCGCCCAACAGCTCGCCCTCACACAGGATCCGCCGGAAAACCGCATCCAGATCTCCGGCGTGATCTGCAAGCCGCCGATCCTGCGGCGCACGCCTCTGGGACGGGAGATCTGCGACGTGATTTTGGCGGTCAACCGCCGCTACGGACGCGCCGATTATCTGCCCTGCATCGCCTGGGGCGCCGTGGCACAGCACGCCGCTGATCTAACGGTGGGACAGCGTTTGACGGCGGAAGGGCGCGTGCAGAGCCGCACCTATACCAAAATGGTGTCCGGCGGCACGGAGGAACGGGTGGCGTACGAGGTGAGTATCATGCGCCCGGCGGACGCGGCGGAATTTCAGCAGGACGAGGCGTGACGGATGCGGCGCTTATTGCCGGATGTTTTTGATAAAAAAATGCAAAATCGGTAAAAATACCACTTGACAAGCGGTATATGCCGTGCTACGATAAGCCAAACCGTTGAAGAAGAGTGAGTAGGCACAGCCTCTTTTCCCCAAGAGAGCCGCGGATGGTGTGATCGCGGCGGAAAACACCGTGCTGAATGGGCTTCCGAGGGCGAGCAGAAAGAGCGCAGGCTTGAGTAAGTAAGACGGAGATGGCGCTCCGTGATCAAACGCCGGCATATGAACCGTATGCACAAAGTGGGCGCGCATGGCGCGTCAAGCCGGGTGGCACCGCAGGACGTGATTCGATCCTGTCCCAGCAAACGTTTGTTGGGACAGGATTTTTTGTTTTTTCAAAGGGGGATGGATCGTATGATACGGCTGACGCGGCGATGGCGTATGATACGCCGGACTGCCTGTAAATGAGACCCGTAAACGAAAAGAAACAACTTTTTAAAGGAAGAAAGGACGGACATCATGAAAAAGATCATTGCTTTGCTCCTTGCCGTACTGACGGCA
This sequence comes from Oscillospiraceae bacterium UBA1230, assembly GCA_002309395.1. GTDB lineage: Bacteria > Bacillota > Clostridia > Oscillospirales > Oscillospiraceae > Vescimonas. Next base: position 1,456 of record DBWU01000073.1, on the reverse strand, counting down.
CTGACCCTCGTCGCCTGCGGCGGCACTACCCAGCCGGACGGCGACGCCGCCAAGACCTACAAGATCGGCATCTGCAACTACGTGGACGACGCGTCCCTTAACCAAATCGTGGACAACATCACCGCGCGGCTTACCGCGCTGGGCGAGGAAAAAGGCGTGGAATTCAAGATCCTCTATGATAACTGCAACGCCGATTCCAATGTACTCAACCAGATCGTCGCCAACTTCGTCGCCGAGGGCGTAGATCTGATGATCGGCGTGGCGACGCCGGTGGCGATGGCGATGCAGGCGGCTACCGAGGAGATCCCGGTGGTGTTTGCCGCCGTGTCCGACCCTGTGGGCGCGGGACTGGTGGAGTCGCTGGAAGTACCCGGCGGCAATCTGACCGGCACCAGCGACTATCTGGACACCTCCGCGATCTTCAACCTGATCTTTGCCGCCGACCCCGACGCGGACGTGATCGGTCTGCTCTATGACGTGGGACAGGATTCCTCCACCGCCGCCATCGCCGAGGCGAAGGCGTATCTGGAGAGCCGCGGCGTTTCCTACGTGGAGCGCACCGGCACCACCGTGGAGGAAGTTACGCTGGCGGTGGACGCGCTGGTGGCGGACGGCGTGGACGCTATCTTCACCCCCACCGACAATACCATTATGAAAGCGGAACTCGCCGTTTATGAGACGCTGCTGCGCGCCCGCATCCCCCACTATACCGGCGCGGATTCCTTCGCACTCAACGGCGCGTTTTTGGGCTACGGCGTGGATTACGCCAATCTGGGCGTGGAGACTGCCGATATGGCGGCGGATATCCTCCTGAACGGCAAAGACCCTGCCACGGTCAGCGTCAAAACGTTTGATAACGGCACCGCCACGGTGAATACCGAGACTGCGGAAGCCATCGGCCTATCCTACGATCAGGTGGCGGAAGTCTTCGCGCCGTACTGCACGAAGGTGCAGTCCATCACCACCGCCGAGAGCTTTGACGAGCTGGGCTGACGGAAAGTAAGCGGTAAGGAGCGATATACCATGCCATTTTCCGTATTTGTCGATTTGGGGCAGACGGCGCTGGAGCTGGGGCTTATCAGCTCGCTGACGGTGCTGGCACTGTTTTTGAGCTACTCCATGCTCAACGTGTGCGATCTGTCCACCGACGGCTGTTTCACACTGGGCGCCACGGTAGGCGCGGTGGTGGCGCTGTCGGGACATCCGTATCTTGCCATTGCGGCGGCAATGGGCGCCGGGGTTCTCTCCGGCTGTACCACCGCGGTGCTGCAGACGAAACTGGGCGTGGACAGCCTGCTGTCCGGCATCATCGTCAACACGGGACTTTACAGCGTGAATATTGCCGTTATGGGCGGCGCCTCCCTTTTGAACATGAACAAAACGGAGACGGTGTTCACCAAGATGGCGGCGCTGCTTCAGGGAACGCCGTTTGCCCGCCAGTCAAAACTGGCGGGGG
>DBWU01000048.1:1570-2581 GCA_002309395.1 Oscillospiraceae bacterium UBA1230 | reverse complement strand
TTTTTTTATTCTTCGATCTCCACCGTCACGTGGTCGGTGCCGTGGCGCTCAAACTCGTCTAAATACTCGTCCATGCGCTCCATGATCTCGTCGTAATTGTCCTGGGTGACCGGCGGATCGTCCATGTCCCGAAGCGCCAGCTCCTGGGCGAGGATCTCAAAAAATGTGGCGTCCTCATACGCCATGATCGCCTCATGGATACCGCCTTCGGCAAACGCCTTGGAGGGGATCAGCTCCCCCTCATACAGCTCCACCAGCGGCGTCATGCCGTGGTTGAGGCAGTAGGAGAAGATCTTGCTCTCCACCTGATCGTACTCCCGGATCCGGTCGTCGCCCCGGGTGGAATTGAGGACCCAATTGCCGATATAAACGAGATCCAGTAAGCGCCGGAACTGCTTTTGTGTGAGTTTGATCTCCACCGTGCCACCTCCCCGCAGCGTTTTACTGCTTGGCATTATACCATACGTTTTCCAAAATTGCCACAGAAAAAAGCCGCCATTTCAACCAATTTTTAACTTGTATCGCGCCGTGCGGCATAGTATAATAACATCGTTATCCCGTGGGGAAAAGGAGTATCGCTATGGACAACAGAGCTGTGGGCGTATTTGATTCGGGGCTGGGCGGTCTGACCGCCGTGCGCCAGCTCCGCGCCATACTCCCCTCTGAAAACATTATATACTTCGGAGACACGTCCCGTGTCCCTTACGGCGGACGGTCGCGGGAGATCCTGCTGAAATTCGCCCGGCAGGATGTGCGCTTCGTGCGTTCGTTCGACATCAAGGCGGTTTTGGTGGCGTGCGGCACCGTGTCTACCAACGCCCTTGCCGAACTGCAAAAAGAAAACGATCTGCCCGTGCTGGGCGTGGTGGAGCCTGCGTGCCGCCGCGCCGCCCAAATCACGCGCACACGCCGCGTGGGTGTGATCGCCACCGCCGCCTCCGTCCGTACCGGCGCGTATGCCGACGCGGTGCGCCGATTCGACAGCGGCATCGAGGTCGTCTCCTGCGCCTG
>DBWU01000048.1:0-1451 GCA_002309395.1 Oscillospiraceae bacterium UBA1230 | reverse complement strand
TGTCCGAGGTGATCGGCTCGGTGATGGGTTCGGGCGTCACGCTGATCGACACCGGCGCGGAAGCCGCCCGGGAGCTAAAGGAAACGCTGACGCGGCAGGACGCGCTCTGCGCGCCGCGGCAGGGGCAGTCCCAATACTACGTCAGCGACCGGCCGGAGGATTTCGGCGCGCTGGCACAGCAGTTTTTGTCCCAAGCCGTATCTGCCGTACAGCAGATCGACATCGAGCGGTATTGAGCGCCGTGGCAAGTCCCGTACGGGTAACGGTCACCACCGTTCAAAATGGCGAAACGCTCCGCTTTTTCGGCGCCGGTCACCTGAAAAACACGCCGGACGGATTCCTATTGCGCTATGAACTGCAAGGCGGCGATGCGTCCGCCTTCTCCCTCTGCGTAAGCGGCGACCGGGTGCAGATCCGGTGCGCCCGTTACCGTCTGACGCTGGATCCCCGGCAAGACACCGCCATGGTTCTTTCGGAGGGCGGCATCACGCTGTCTTTTCAGGTGGCGACACAGCAGGTGCAAACGGAGCGCTCCGCAGACGGCGGAACAGTGCGCCTTTTCTATTCTCTTTTCACCCCCTCCGGCGATCCGGCGGCTAAGATCGAATCGACTCTTACTTTCACCCTACAAGGAGAAACGACATGAATATGATCCAACAGGCAAAAGAACAGGTTCTGGCGCTGACGGTGGCGGCGTATGAAAAAGCCGCCTGTGCCGGTCTTCTGCCTGCCGGCGTTACCGCCACGCCGGCGGTGGAGATCCCCAAGGACACGCAAAACGGCGACTATACCACCACCTTTGCTTTGGCGGCGGCCAAAGCCATGCGTAAAAATCCCCGTGAGGTGGCGGCGATCCTCATCGACCGGATGACACTGGAGGGCAGCTACTTCACCTCCGTGGAGATCGCCGGACCCGGTTTTTTGAACTTCCGTCTCGCCCCCCAGTGGTTTGCCGACACCGTTGCCGCGGTGGAGCAGACAGGCGCGGCGTACGGCGCCAACGACACCCTTGCCGGGCAGAAGATCATGGTGGAGTTCGTTTCCGCCAACCCCACAGGTCCCATGCACATGGGCAACGCCCGCGGCGGCGTGCTGGGCGACACGCTCGCCTCCGTGCTTCAAAAAAACGGCGCGCAGGTATGGCGCGAGTTCTACGTCAACGACGCGGGCAACCAGATCGAGAAATTTGCCAAGAGCATCGAGGCGCGCTATTTCCAGCTCATCCGCGGCGAGGACGCGGTGGCGTTCCCGGAAGACGGCTACCACGGCGAGGATATTCGGGAGCTGGCGGCGGCGTTTTACGCGGCGCACGGCGAGAGCTATCTCGACAAAGATGAAACCGAGCGCCGGAACGCGCTGGCGCAGTTCGGTCTGGCGCGGAACATTCCCAAAATGAAGGAGGATCTCCTGCGCTACGGCATCCGCTACGACGAGTGGTTCTTTGAATCCTC
>DBWU01000065.1 GCA_002309395.1 Oscillospiraceae bacterium UBA1230 | reverse complement strand
GCCTCCTCCTCGAACACGCGGATGAATTCCGCGCCGATGATCTTGCGCTTTTGCTCCGGGTCGCGGACGCCCTGCAGTTTTTCTAAAAACCGCGCCCCGGCGTTCACCCGGATCAGCCGGATCCCGAAGGTGCCGCCGAAGGTCTTTTCCACAAAGTCGCCCTCGCCTTTCCGCAACAGTCCGTGGTCTACGAACACGCAGGTCAGCCGCTCGCCGATCGCCTTTTGCAGCAGCACCGCCGCCACGGCGGAATCCACGCCGCCGGAGAGCGCCAGCAGTACGGTCTTGCCGCTAAGCGTACGCCGGTACCGCTCCACCGCCGAGGCGATGAAATCGTCCATCTGCCAGTCGGCGCGGCAGCGGCAGATCTCAAAAAGGAAGTTTCGCAGGATCTGTCCGCCCTGCTCCGTATGGGTGACCTCCGGATGGAACTGTACGCCGAACAGCCGCCCCGTTTCATCCTCCATGGCGGCGCAGGCGCACTTTTCGGAAGCGGCGATCGCGGTAAAGCCCGGCGGCAGCTCCGTGACCGCGTCGGTATGGCTCATCCAGCAGACGCTTTCTTCCGGCACGCCGCGAAAGAGGGCGCTGTCTTTGGCGCGCAGTTTCGTTTTGCCGTATTCACTGCCTGACGCCGCCGGCGCCACGGTACCGCCGGCCAAATACGCCAGGAGCTGGTGTCCGTAGCAGATGCCCAGAACGGGGATCCCCAGCGACAGGATCTCCCGGTCGCACCGGGGCGCGCCGTCACCGTACACGCTGTTGGGTCCGCCGGTAAAGATCACGCCCCGGTACCCGGCGCATCGGATCTCCTCCGTAGTGATCTTATCGTATGGCTTGATCTCGGCGTATACGTGGAACCCCCGCACCCGCCGGGCGATGAGCTGATCGTACTGTCCGCCGAAATCCAACACCAGGATGGTATCCATCGTCTGTTTCCTCCCGCTATGAAAAAAGTGAACAGCCGGAACGGGTGGGCGTCTTGCCCATCCGTCCGGCGGTTTGTTTATTTACCGCTGTCGCCGTAGTTCGACAGCACGCGTGCGGAGGGGTCGTTGACGTCACAGCCCTTCCACGCTTTGTTGGGCATCCAGAAGTCCACCACCATCTCCGCCTGGCCGGGATAGTATTTCTCAAAGATCTCCCGATACAGCAGCGATTCTTTGGTGAACGGCCGGGCGTGGGTATACCGTTGGCGCTTCTTTTCAAACGCTTCGTCGGTATACTGCGTTTCGGCATAGGCCTTCAGATCATCCACCATGGAGTGCCCCACCGCGTCGGAAAACGCCGCCTTCTCGCGCCACAAGATCTCATCGGGCAGATACCCCGTCCCCTCGAAGGCGTGGCGCAGAAGATACTTGCCCTTGCCGTAGCGGTTCATTTTGATCTGCGGATCCAGCGCCATCACGTAGCGGACGAAGTCGATGTCCCCGAAAGGCACCCGAGCCTCCAGCGAGTGGGTGGAGATGCACCGGTCGGCGCGCAGTACGTCGTACATATGCAGTTCCCGGATCCGCTTTTGCGCCTCCTGCTGGAATGCCGTTGCGTCAGGGGCGAAGTCGGTATATTTATACCCGAACAGCTCGTCGGAGATCTCGCCGGTGAGCAGCACGCGGATATCCGTGTTCTCGTGGATCGCCTTGCACACCAGATACATGCCCATNNTGCTGGCGCGGATCGTGGTGATGTCAAACGTCCCCAGTGTGTAGATGACCTGCTCCAAAGAGGCGAGCACCTCCTCCGGCGTCATAAACACCTCCGTGTGGTCGCTTCCGATGAACTCCGCCGCCTGCCGGGCGTATTTGAGGTCGATGGCGTCCTTCTCCATGCCGATGGCAAACGTCCGGATGGGCGTTTGGCTCTCCCGCGCGGCGATGGCGCACACCAGCGAGGAATCCAATCCCCCGGAGAGCAGAAATCCCACCTTCGCATCCGCCACCAGCCGCTTGCGAACGCCGGCGATCAGCTTGTCCCGAATGTTGCGGCAGGCGGTTTCCACGTCGTCGGCGCAGACCTCGTCCACCGCGGCAATGTCGTGGTAGCACACGAACGCGCCGTCTTTATAGTAGTGTCCCGGCGGAAATGGCCGGATGGTTTCCACCAGGCCCAGCAGGTTCTTCGGCTCGCTGGCAAACACCGGCGCGCCGGTGGGGCAAAAGCCGTAATAGAGCGGACGGATGCCGATGGGGTCACGGGCGGCGATGAAACCGCCGGTCTTCCCGTCGTAGATCACGCAGGCGAACTCCGCGTCCAGCCTGCGGAACATATCCGTGCCGTACTCCCGATACAGCGGCAGCAGCACCTCGCAGTCCGAGTCGCTTTCAAAGGTATACCCCTTTGCCTTCAGCTCCGCCCGGATCGCCTCAAAGCCGTAGATCTCGCCGTTGCACACGCACCAGTCACCGTCCAGGCAGAACGGCTGCATTCCCTCCGGGTGCAGCCCCATGATGGACAGGCGGTGGAATCCCAGCACGCCGCCGGCGGTCTCCACGATACGCGTATCGTCCGGCCCACGGGATACGGTTCTGGCGAATCCCTCGTAAAAAGCGTCACTGCGCCAGCTCGGATCGCAGAAGCCTATAATGGAACACATGGTTCTCTCCCCCCGTTATTTGTACTCAATCCCACGCGGTGGTATTGCGCGCGCCGCCGCGATCGGCGCCGGCAGGGTCGGTATAGAGCGCCGCTTCCTCCGGCGGGATCTCGCGTTCCGCTTCCAGCTCGACGTCGCGTCCCGGATCGATGAAAAAGGGCTGTCCCTGCTCGTCCTTGCAGCCGTTGTCAGACGGGTCGTTGTGCATAGGTATCCCTCCCGATCGTTTTGTGCCGTGCGCTCACACGCCGAAGAGCAACTCGGCGTAGGTGGGGAACGGCCAGTTTGCTTTGGCGGTTTTCCGCTCCGCCTCGTCGCATACGCCGCGCAGCGCCTCCATGGCAGGCAGTACCGCGTCACGGATCCGGGCGGCTTCCTCCGCCACGCCGCCGGACAGCGCGGAGATCTCCGTCTCCAGTGCCGCCGTGCGCGCCGCGATCTCGTCGGTCAGGGCGGAAAGGGTTTCCACCAGCTCCGTTTCATAGCGGCACTTCAGCGTGCCGCAGAGCGTCTTCTTGCATGCCGCGTTTGCCGCGGTGGCGGCGGCAAAGCTCTCTACCGCCGGTGCGATCTGCGTCCGCGCCATGGTGACCATGGTCCGCGCCTCGATGCAGATGGTCTTGCAGTAGTTCTCCAGCATGATCTCGCACCGGGAGGCCAGCTCCGCTTCGCTGAATACGCCATGGGAGGTCAACAGCTCCCGGTTCTTCCGGTCCAGCAGATGGGGCATGCAGTCCGCCGTGGTGCGGTAGTTCAAAAGCCCCCGCGCCTCCGCCTCGGCGATCCANNGCCTCGTCGTAGCCGTTGCCGTTAAAGATGATCCGCTTATGCTCGCGGACGGTCCTGCGGATCAGGGCGTGGAGCGCGTCCTCAAAGTCCGCGGCGCCCTCCAGCTCGTCGGCAAACTGCCGGAGCGATTCCGCCACGGCGGTGTTGAGCATCACGTTGGCGCAGGCAATGCTGTTGGCGGAACCCAGCATACGAAACTCAAACTTGTTGCCGGTGAANNNGTGCGGTTGCGGTCGGTGGTATCCCGGTTGAACTTGGGCAGTACGTCCACGCCCAGCTTCATCTTCGTGTGCGCCGCTCCGTGGTACGGCGCGTCGTTTTCGATCGCCTCCAGCACCGCGTTGAGCTCGTCGCCCAGGAAGATGGACACCACCGCCGGCGGCGCTTCGTTGGCGCCCAGCCGGTGATCGTTGCCCGCCGTCGCCACCGAAATCCGCAGAAGATCCTGATACTCGTCCACCGCCCGGATCACCGCGCACAAGAACAGCAGGAACTGGGCGTTCTCAT
>DBWU01000011.1 GCA_002309395.1 Oscillospiraceae bacterium UBA1230 | reverse complement strand
GAGAAGGAGGTCACGGTGGAGCGCAGCGAGCAGTGCCCCACCTGCAAGGGCAACGGCTGCGCCAGCGGCACCACGCCGGAGATCTGCCCGGATTGCCGCGGCACCGGCGCCGTAACTCGCGCCCAGCGCACGCCCTTTGGCGTGATGCAGTCCCAGACAGTGTGTACCAAGTGCGGCGGCACCGGCAAGATCATCCATCAGCCCTGCCCCGACTGTCACGGAAGCGGCGCGGTGCGCCATCGCCGCACCATCAAGGTCAATATTCCCGCCGGGATCGACGACGGGCAGACCATCTCCCTCCGGGGGCAGGGTCACGCCGGGCGCAACGGCGGTCAAAGCGGCGATCTGCTGATCACCGTCATGGTGCGTCCCCACGAGCTGTTCCACCGGGAAGGCACTTCCGTGATCTGCGAGGCGCCCATCACCTTCGCGCAGGCGGCGCTGGGGGCGGAACTGGAGATCCCCACCATTGACGGAAAGGTGAAATACACCATCCCCGAGGGGACCCAGACCGGCACCGTGTTCCGCCTCAAGGGCAAGGGGATCCCCTCCATCAACGGGCGCGGGCGGGGCGATCAGTACGTCACCGTGACCATTGAAACGCCCAGGGGTCTTACGAAGGCGCAGAAGGAGGCGCTGCGGAAGTTCAGCGATATGCTGGGCGAGGGCAATTACGAAAAGCAGCGGAACTTCTTCAAAAAACCGAAAAAATAAGAAACGATCATTACCGAACTTTTAAAGGAGCGTGTTTCCATGAAAATTGCCATCGGCTGTGACCACGGCGGCTATCTTTTGAAGCAGGATCTTTTGATCTGGCTGGAGGAAAACGGCATCGACTACGAGGATTTCGGCTGTTACTCCACCGAAAGCGTGGACTATCCCGTATACGGCGAGAAGGTGGCGCGTGCCGTGGCGTCCGGCGCGTGCGATAAAGGCATCGTGCTGTGTACCACCGGCATCGGCATCTCCATTGCCGCCAACAAGGTCAAGGGGATCCGCTGCGCCCACTGCGCCGATCCGCTGTCCGCAGAGATGACGCGGCGCCATAATAACGCCAACGTCCTGGCGCTGGGCGCCGGGATGATCGGTCCCAACCTTGCCCGGCGCATGGTGGACGTGTTTTTGCACACCGAGTTTGAAGGCGGAAGACACGCCCGCCGCGTGGCGCAGTTGGACGCCATCGAGGGATAAGTGCAGCGCCAGTCAAAAGAACCGCCCCTGCGGCGGTTCTTTTTTCTTTTCATCTGCCGGTAAATGTGGTAAAATGGCGAAAAAGGAGGTGGCGGTGTGTTTAAGCGGGTCTACGTGGAGATCACCAATATCTGCAATCTCTCCTGCGACTTCTGCCCCGGCACGCACCGCGCCGCCGGATATATGGTGCCGGAGCGGTTCCGCCTCGCGGCGGAGCGCCTGCGCCCCTATACCGACTATCTCTATTTTCACGTTCTGGGCGAACCGCTGCTCCATCCTCAATTAGAACAGTTGCTGGGCATAGCGGCGGAAGCTGGCTTTCGCGTGTGCCTGACCACCAACGGTACGCTCCTGCCGGAAAGGGCGGCGGTTCTGGCGTCCGCGTCCGCGCTCCACAAGGTCAGCGTGTCGCTCCACAGCTTTGAGGGGAACGGCGGCGGCGACCCTGCCGCTTATCTGGACGGCGTGTTGGGCGCGGCGGCGCGGCTTTGCGATCGCGGCGTGCTGTGTTCCCTGCGGCTTTGGAACGAGGGCGGCGGCGATCGGCGCAACGGGGAGATCCTCTCGTATCTCTCCCGCGCTCTGGGGATCGACGTTCCCTCCCTGCCCGCCGACCGGCTCGGCAACCGCAAGCTGGCGGATCATCTCTATCTGGAGTCCGGCGCGCGGTTTGACTGGCCCGACCCGGAGGCGCCGGAGCAGAGCGTGCAGTTTTGCCACGCGCTCACCGATCAGATCGCCGTATTGTGGGACGGCACGGTGGTCCCCTGCTGTTTGGACGCGGAAGGCCGCATGGCGCTGGGCAACCTGTTCTCCCGCTGTTTGGACGATATTCTCGCCGCACCCCGGGCGCAGGCGATCCGCAAGGGGTTTGCCGCGCGGCGCCCTGCGGAGTCCCTTTGCCGCCGGTGCGGCTACGCCCGGCGATTCAACCGGTAAGGAGGCCGCATCATGGAACGGGAAGTAGATATCCTGCGCGAGTTGACGGCACCGCTCCTTGCCTGGTACGACGGGCACAGCCGCGATCTTCCGTGGCGGAGGGACGTTTCGCCCTACCGCACTTGGGTATCGGAGATCATGCTCCAGCAGACCCGGGTGGCGGCGGTTTTACCCTATTTTGAGCGGTTTATGGCGGCGTTCCCCACGGTGGAGGCGCTATCCGTTGCCGACACGGCGGCGCTTTTGAAACTGTGGGAGGGTCTTGGCTATTACAGCCGTGCCCGCCACCTGCAAGAAGCGGCGCGGATCATTACGGAAAGATACGGCGGGCAGTTTCCGCAGACGTATCGGGAGCTGACAAAATTGCCCGGCGTCGGGGATTATACCGCCGGCGCCATTTTGTCGATCGCGTTTGGTCAGCCTGTCCCGGCGGTGGACGGCAACGTTCTTCGCATCGTATCGCGGCTGACCGGCAGTTCTCTGGACGTGCTGGAGGGCAAAAACCGTGCCCTGTTTCGCGGCTGGATGGCGCAGGTGGTTCCCACGGAACGCCCCGGCGCGTATAACCAGGCGCTGATGGATCTGGGCGCCACGGTCTGTCTGCCCTCCGGCGCGCCGCTGTGTGAACAATGCCCTGCCGCCGCCTTCTGTGCGGCAAGGCGACAGGGTCTGCAGGCAAGCCTGCCGGTACGCGGCAAAAAAGCGCCGCGGCGCCGGGAGGAGCTCACCGTATTCGTGCTGCTGCGCGCCGACGGCGCGGTGGCGCTGCGCCGCCGGGAGGATACGGGACTTCTGGCACAGCTCTGGGAATACCCCAACGTCTCCGGCACGCTGGACGAGGCGCAGGCGGCGGCGCAACTCGCCGCGTGGGGTCTTACGCCCCACCGCTGGCGCAAGCGGCTTTCCGCCCGGCACGTTTTCACCCATATCCTATGGGAAATGACCGGCTACGTGGTGGAAACGGACGGTGCGGGCGCGCCGGACTGGCTCTGGGCGGACGAGGCGGCGCGGCGGCGCTGTGCCGTTCCGTCGGCATTTGAAAAGTTTACGAAAGAACTGAAAGGAGAGGAATGACGCGCATGGCACAGCTCTATTTTAAATACGGCGCTATGGGTTCCAGCAAAAGCGCCAACGCCTTGATGGCGCGGTTCAACTATGAAGAACGGGGGCAGTCCACGCTGTTGGTGAAGCCCCAACTGGACACGCGGGACGGCGACCACATGGTGCGCTCCCGTATCGGATTGTGCCATCCCTGCGTCTATTTCCATGAGATGCAGGCTATGCCCGACGAGGCACTGAAGCAGTACGCCTGCATCATCGTGGACGAGGCGCAGTTCCT
>DBWU01000020.1 GCA_002309395.1 Oscillospiraceae bacterium UBA1230 | reverse complement strand
CAGGCTGGTGCTCTAACCAACTGAGCTACCGGGCCAAATTGGTGGGAACAACAGGGCTCTAACCTGTGACCCCCTGCTTGTAAGGCAGGTGCTCTAACCAGCTGAGCTATGCTCCCGTCCTTCACCGCTTCGGCAACGGCAAGAAGTATTATACTAAAGCGGACAATAGATGTCAACAGAAACTTTCGCGTTTTTGCACTTTTTTTCCGCTGCCGTCACGAACGTTGCAATCCTGCCAATAATCTGCGCAACTCCTCGCCGGAGAAATCGTACACCGCGTCGCAGAACTGGCAGGTCATGCGGCAGGAGCCCTGCTCGCGCACAATCGCCTCGAGCTCCGCCGCGCCCAGAGAAATCAGCGCCCGTTCCACGCGCTCTTTGGAGCAGTAGCACCGATAGGATACCGGCGCCGTGTCCAGTATCTTGACATCAAAATCCGACAGCACCGTGCGTAAAAGCGCCTCGGGGTCGTCATTTTTCTCCAGCAGTGCCGTGACGGCGCCTGCCGCCATCACGCCGCCCTCGACCCGGGCGATCGTATCCTCGCCGGCGCCGGGCAGAAGCTGGATCAAATAACCGCCGGCGCGGCGCACACTTTGATCCCGGTCGATCAGTACGCCCAGCGCGCACACCGTGGGGATCTGCTCCGACTCGGCATAGTATCCGGCGATATCCTCCGCGATCTCGCCGCCCAGCAGATCGACCGTCCCCACGTACGGTTCTTTCATGTGAAGATCCTTGATGACGGTAAGCGTCCCCTCGTGTCCCACGGCGCCGCCTACGTCCAGCTTGCCGTCGGCGCGAAGCGGCAGATCCGTCTGGGGGTTGGCGGCGTAACCGCGCACGTTTCCGTCCGCGTCCGATACCGCCAGGATCGTTCCCAACGGACCGTTGCCCTTGCACTGAAGCGTCAAACTGGCGCCTTGCCCTTTCAAAGCATTTCCCATCAGGCTGGCGCCGGAGAGCATCCGACCCAGCGCGGCGGTAGCGGTAGGCAGCGTGCGGTGGATCTGCCGTGCCCGCTCCACCAGTTCGCGGCTGGAAATCGCCGCCGCCTGTACCATGCCGTCCGCCGTGACGGCGCGTACGATCCGATCGCTCATAGATTACTCCTTCAAAGATTCTGCCGTGCCGCACACGCGGCCGAACATACTGTCAAACCAAAGCGCAAACAGTAGCGCCAAGATACCCATGGCGTGGCTGATCGTGGCATCCGATCCCGTCAGCACGATTACCAGACCCGCCACCACCGCGGCGGCATACAGCCCGGCGGCGATCAAAAGGCGCGCTAAGACGCTTTTTGGCACCATAGGCCGTTTCTCCGATCTGCCGCGCCAAAGATAGATACAGTGCGCCGCTACCAGCGCCGTAAGTATCAATATGCCGAAAAAACCTTTATACATCGTTCCCGTTCCTTTCCTTACAGTCTGACGCAGGAAAAGTATACACGCTGTTCACCCTGCCGGGGGGGACGCATCCGGCAATCGCCGTATACGCGGACGCGCCCGAAGCCTGCCGCCGCCAGCGCGTCGCAGAGCTCCTGCCGGTCGTAGTACCGCTGTCGATGCAGTTCCTCACTGCGATGCCAGAGAGCGCCGCACCGGCGGAACAGATCCACGTGATAGGTGCAGATGCGCCGCCGGTACGCGGTGCGCCAGATGCAGTAGGCGTCCTCCGTTTCATCCAGGAACACCTGACCGTCCATCATGCGGAACTTTTCCTCCGTGTTTACGTCGAAAACCAGCAATCCGCCCGGCGCGATGAATAGACGCAGCCGTTCCAGCGTGCGGCGCAGATCGTCCGGCCGGGTGAGATAGTTCAAACTGTCCAGACAGCACACGGCGGCGTCCACCGTGCCGTAGAGATCCAGCCGGTGCATGGACTGGTGGAGGAAAATAGGCGCTTCGCCGCCTACGTCCTCTGCCTTTGCCATCGCCACCGCTAGCATATCCGCGCTGCCGTCCACGGCGATCATCTCGTATCCGCGCCGGGCAAGGAGCCACGTCATGCTACCCGTGCCGCAGGCCAGATCCAGCACCGTATGCACCGGCATCGCGGCGCGGCGAAACAGTTTTTCCAGATAATCCGCCCGGCGCTCATACGCCACGTCGCCGGTCAACTCATCATAACTGAAGGCGAGTTGGCGGTAACTGTTCATTGCTTCTTCTCCTGCTGGAGCTTTTCCAATACGCTCTCATAGCCGCCGCTGCCGCCCAGCAGACTGCGGTTGACACGGCTGATGGTGGCGCTGGAGGCGCCGGTACGCTCCAAAATATCGTTATAGATCATGCCGTCATTGAGCAGTACCGCCACGTCAAACCGCTGTTCCATGGAACGCAGTTCGGAAATGGTGCAAAGATCCTGAAAAAAGTTGTAGCATTCTTCCTCTGTTTCCAGCATTAAAATTGCCTTGTACAGCAGATCGCTCTTTTCCTTCCGCGCGATCTTGGATTTTGCCGTTCTCATATCGTATCTCCTCCGAAAGCGCCTACGGCGCAGGATGGTAACATTTTAACATGTTACATTGTGAAAGTAAACCGTTTGAGAAAAAATTTTTATCCGCCGGGCCGATACGCGGTTTTGCGGCGATTGCGCGTTGACAAGTACGGCGTGAGATAGTACAATAGCACTTAACCGCGACGGCGCACAGCGTGTTGGCCGCCGTTTCATGCCCACGTAGCTCAGCAGGATAGAGCGGCCGCCTCCTAAGCGGCAGGCCAGAGGTTCGAATCCTCCCGTGGGTGCCAACGGCAAAAGCCGCCCGTTTGGGCGGCTTTTGCCG
>DBWU01000013.1 GCA_002309395.1 Oscillospiraceae bacterium UBA1230 | reverse complement strand
GCCGCCCAGGCGCTGGGCGATCTTGTAGCCGATATTGCCGGCATTGATGTCGGGGAAAATGAAGGTGTTGGCATGTCCTGCCACCTTGGAATCGGGGCACTTGGTCTGCGCCACGCGGGGATCCACCGCCGCGTCGAACTGCAGCTCGCCTTCGATCGCCAGATCAGGGGCGGCGGCCTTCGCCTTGGCACAGGCGTTACGCATTTTGTCCACGTCCTCACCGGCGCCGGAACCCAGCGTGGAGTAGCTCAAAAACGCCACCTTGGGGTCTACGCCGAAGATCTTGGCGGTCTTGGCGGTTTCCAGCGCCACTTCCACCAGCTCGTCCTCGTTGGGTTTGATGTTGATGGCGCAATCCGCCATCGCCAGCACTTCCCGTTCGCCGGTGGCGGACGGACGCACCAGAATGAAGCAGGAGGACACGATCTTGCTGCCCGGCTTGGTCTTGATGATCTGGAGAGCCGGACGGACGGTATCCGCCGTGGAGTAGGTGGCGCCGCCCAGCAGAGAGTCGGCATAACCCATCTTCACCAGCATCGTGCCGAAATAGTTGCCCTTTTTCAGCGCGGCGCGGCACTGCTCCTCCGTCATCTTGCCTTTACGCAGCTCCACCATCAGAGCCACCATCTCATCCATTTTATCAAACTGCTCCGGGTCGATGATCTCCGCGCCGCGGATATTGAAACCGGCCTTTTCCGCCGCCGCCTGCACCGCGGCGGGATTACCCACCAGAACGGGGGTCAAAAAGGTGCCGCTGAGCAGCCGGGCGGACGCCTCTAAAATGCGAGGGTCGGTTCCCTCGGTAAACACGATCTTGCGGGGGTTTTTCTTCAACTGGTCGATCAAAAACTGAAACATGGTTTTTCCTCCTCGTATCTGTTCGAGCGCGTGGCGCGTTCTTTTGTGCCTTTTATTGTAGCACCCTGCAAAAGGCTTGTCAATTTCTCCCGGCAGGGCAGACGGCGATATTTTTGCGGCAAAATATGCGCCAAAGCGTGGACGGGCGGCGGAAAGCATGGTATAATGACCGCAAGGCGGCTATGACGCCGCGGAGGAAGGAAGGTGTCTGGCATGGAGCGCCTGTATCCCTCGCTTACGGTATCTCTGCCGAAGCTGCGGGAAAACACACGGCAGATCGTGGAGCGCTGCCGCCGCCGGGGTGTGGCGGTCTGCGGCGTCGTGAAGGGTTGTAACGCACTCACGCCCGTGGCGCGCGCCATGCTGCAAGGCGGCGTATCCTCTCTGGGCAGCAGTCGGCTGGAGCATTTTGAATCGCTCCGGGCACACGGCGTTTCGGCGCCCTTTACGCTGCTGCGCGTTGCCGCGCCGTCGGAGCTGGAAGCGCTGACAGAGCTGTGCGACGCGTCACTGCAAAGCGAGTGGGACACGCTTTTGCGCCTGGAAGAGGTCTGCGCCCGGAAGGGTCGCACCCACGGCGTTATTATCATGGCGGATCTGGGCGATCTGCGGGAAGGCTTCTGGGACCAGGACGAGCTGGTGGAGGTCTGCCTGCGCGTGGAGCGCCGGCTTCCCCGCGTCCGTCTGCTGGGGATCGGCGTGAATCTGGGCTGTGTCGGTTCGGTACAGCCCACCGTGGAGAAGATGGAGGCGCTTGCATCGCTTGCCGGCCGGGTGGAATCCGCCGTGGGGCGCAGGCTGGAGATCGTCTCCGGCGGCGCCACCAGCTCCTATCCGCTCATACACGGCGGCGTTATGCCGCAGGGGATCAACCATCTGCGGATCGGTGAAAACATTTTGCTGGGCAAGGATCTGCAGATCGACTGGCACATAGAGGACATGGACTATCTGGCGATGGACACGTTCACCCTCACCGCCGAGGTCATCGAGGTCAAGACAAAACCCAGCTATCCCCAGGGTCAGTTGTGTATCGACGCGTTCGGGCGCAAACCCCACTACGTGGACGAGGGGATCCGGCGCCGCGCTTTGCTGGCGTTGGGCCGCGCTGACGCGGGCGAGGTGGAATCGCTCCTGCCGCGGGACGGGGGACTGCGCGTCTGGGGCGCCTCCTCCGACCACTGCGTGCTGGACGTCACCCGCAGCGCGCGGGAAATTCGCGTGGGCGACACGGTGGATTTTTCTCTGTCCTATGGCAATCTGCTCTACCTTACGGGAAAAGACGATATCCGCATCGTATATGAAGACGAATGATTTCGGGAGGTGCTTTTATGGATAACCTGACGTTATTGCTGTCCAACGTAGGCGTCACCGCGTTTTCCTTTTTTGTGGCGGCGCCCGTCACGCTGAACGCCGTGTCCACCTTCGGCGTGCAAAAGAGGTTTGCCCGCGCCATGATCGAAGAGGGCGTGATCGAGGAGGAGAAGGTGCGGCAGATGGAGCATAAGAAACAGCTTGCCGGCGTGTTGGTATCGCTGTTGGTGCTGGGCGCGATTTTTTACGTTGCCTCCCGTATCAGTTTCGGCTTAGTGTGCCTCACCGTGGCGCTGGCGCTGGGACTGTTCCGCTACCGGAAGGTTTTGCAGTTCAACAGCCTGACGGTGAAGCGCTTCCAGAACACGTACCGGGACGAGTACGACGCCGAGCGGCTCAACCGCTACGTGGACAAAATGTTTTGAAGCGGCGAGAAGAAGCGAAAAGAGGGGAAACGCTTTGCGTTCCCCCTCAGTATGTCAAAAAAGCCTCGCAGAGTTCGCGCCGCGCACGGCGCGAAGACATGGAATCGTCATTTGCCGCGGCGTGTACGTGGCAGATGACACCACTTTTGACAGTATAAAAAGAAGGGAAACGCCTTGCGTTTCCCTTCTTTTTATCGTATGGCGTTCCGCCCGTTATTCCGCCGCAGGCGTATCGCCGTCTTGGATCGCCTTGATGGCGTGATAATACCCCATATCGGTCTGGGATCTGTACGGATCGAGCCAAATGTCCAGGATATGGCCGGTCATACCGGCGAGAATCTCCCAGCCGATAAAGCTCAGATCCAGCACGAACAGCTGCCATTTGAAGCCGCGGGTCAGCTGTTTGCTCCTGCGAAGCGCCGCGGAGGAGCTCAGCTCCGGGTCCTCGCACAGACTGTACAGCGCGAAGCGGTAGCGATATATGGCAATGATACCGGGGATCACGAACAGCAGCGACCACAGGAAGACGAAGATGGACTCCAAAAGCGCCAGAACGATCACCTTTCCGGCAATGCCGAAGCCCTCAAAGAGCGTGGAGAACGGCCGCTCCTCGCCCCGGAACACGCCCAGGTGATAGAGGACCACACCGGCCCGGAGCAGGACCGCCATCAGCCAGACCAGAATGCCGATAAAAGCGGCAGGACCGCTGGGCAGTGCGGGCAGTTTGGAGAAAAAGGAGACATACAGGGAATCCCGGAGCGCAAGAGAGAGCTCGGGTATCTGCATCTGGTCAATGTTTTCTATCATACGGGGCAGGGACGCATAGAACGACAAGGCGCCCAGTACCGCGCTGACAATGAGATAGACCAGGGTGAATCCGTAGGGGTTGACCTTGGCGCGTGTCAGGCGATCCTTCGCTTCCGCCTTCAGTTGCTTACGATCAAGTGGCATAATGGCTGACTTCCTCTCTGAAATAACGTTCGCGCGGTGCTTTGCCGCAGGGAAACTATACCACAGCAAAGCGGAAAACGCAAGAAAAAACCGCGCCCGTGGTGCAGAATAGACGAAAACGGGCGGAAATATGGCGGAAGGTCTGGACAATTTGCCACTTATGATGTATGATAGGAAACAGTATGCGGCGGAATTTTCTCCGCCGCAGTAAGACGAGGTGAAAACAATGGCACAAGCATTTTTCGGCGGCGTTCATCCCGACGATCGGAAAGCCGCCACGCGCGCCAAAGTCATCGAGCCGCTTCCGGCGCCGGCCGAAGTGGTGATCCCCATGTCCATGCACATCGGCGCACCGTGTAAGCCGCTGGTCGCCAAGGGCGACCGGGTGAAGCTGGGTCAGCGTATCGGCGAGCCGGGCGGCTTCGTTTCCGCGCCGATCCACGCCTCCGTATCCGGCACGGTCAAGGCGGTGGAACCGCGCCCGTCGTCCATGGGAGGCACCGTTTTATCGGTGGTCATTGAAAACGATTATCAAAACACCCTCAGCGACGAGATCCATCCCGTCGCCGATCCGGACGGTCTTACCGCCGAAGAACTGACGGAGATCGTGAAGAACGCCGGCATCGTCGGGCAGGGCGGCGCCACGTTCCCCACCCACGTGAAGATCAGCTCCGCGCTGGGCAAGGCGGATTATATCATCATCAACGCCGCCGAGTGCGAACCGTACATCACCGGCGACCATCGTACCATGCTGGAGCGTCCGGAGCAGGTGATCAAAGGCGCTATGCTGCTGGCGAAATGCTTCGGCGTGGATAAGGTCTATCTCGGCATCGAAGCGAACAAGCAGGACGCGGTGGACGTGCTCAACGCGCAGATCGCCGCGCTGAACGCGCCGGTGGTGGTGGAGGTGCTCCACACACGCTATCCCCAGGGCGCGGAAAAACAGCTCTGTCAGGCGGTGTCCGGCCGTCAGGTGCCCTCCGGCAAACTGCCGGCGGACGCAGGCTGCTGCATTTTCAACCTGAACACCACCTGCGCCATTTACCGCGCGGTATACGAGGGGATGCCGGTGGTGAGCAAGATCGTCACCGTGTCCGGCTCCGGCGTGATAGAGCCGAAAAATCTGGAGTGTCCCATCGGCACGCCGGTGGCCAAGTTGTTCGACGCGTGCGGCGGCTTACGGGAGGACACCTATAAACTCATTATGGGCGGTCCCATGATGGGTCTTGCCCAGTATACCGCCGAGGTGCCCGTGGGCAAAGGGACCGGCTGTATGCTGGCGTTTGCCGGCGATGAGGAGCGGTACGTGCCGGAGCCGCAATGTATCCGGTGCGGCAGGTGTGTGGGCGTATGCCCCATCCGGCTGGAGCCGATCTTTATGTACAAGTATCTGGCAAAGGGCGACTGGGAGAGCTTCCGTGACCGGCTTCACGGCATGGATTGCATCGAATGTGGCGCCTGCACCTACATCTGCCCGGCGCGACTGCCGCTGACCCACGCGTTCCGCATGGGCAAACAGCAGGTGAACAACGCCCGCATGGCCGCCATCGCGCTGGCGGAGGCGGAAAAGGCGCAGGAAGCAAAAAAGGAGGCGTAAGGCATGACGGAGTATAAGGATTTGAAGCTGATCGCATCCTCCTCGCCCCATATCCGTTCCAATGAGGATACCCGTTCCATTATGTTGGACGTGATCATCGCCCTGCTGCCGGCGCTTTTGATGAGCGTATACCGTTTCGGCAACTGGAATTTCCGCGCGCTGACGGTGACGGCGTTTTCCGCCGGATGCTGCGTGCTGTGGGAATGGCTCTATCGCAAGCTGATGAAAAAGACCAACATGATCGGCGATTTGAGCGCGGTCGTTACGGGAATGCTGCTGGCGCTGGTGTGCCCCGTGACGATCCCGTACTGGATGATCGCCGTGGGCAGCTTTTTCGCCATCGTGGTGGTCAAGCA
>DBWU01000003.1:3145-20432 GCA_002309395.1 Oscillospiraceae bacterium UBA1230 | reverse complement strand
CGTCAGACTGGTACAGATGATGTCTTCCTCGTCCAACCATTCGATCACAAGTTCCGCGCGCTGATACCTACGCTTCATGGCTGCTCCTCCTTCCTCTCGTCAGTATTTATTGGTTATTCCTCTTTGCTTGTAACGATGGGTTTTATCTGTGATAAGCCTTGCTCCGGGAGATCCGGCAATGCTTATACATTCTCTTTGCAGTATTTCGCGTTCCAGACGGGGTTGCCCAGCGCGATGCGGAGATCGCGCGTGAGGTCGATGATCTCCGTGCGGTAGAATCGGTGATCCTCCGCGTCCAGCGCAACGTAGGTCGGCTCCCGACAGGAGATCTCGCGGCTGTGGACGACCTCATCATCCGCCCATACGTCCAGACGGTAGCAATGCTCCGGGTTGCGGACGCTCCTGTGGAATTTGCCCACGCCGATCACCAGTCTTTGACGGGTAAAATCGCACACGCCGCCCATCAGCGTATCGCCCATGCACATGCGGATGCCCACGGGGCCGGCGGTATAATCGCCCTGCCGGAGATGGCGGAGAAAACTCTCGCTCCTCTTCTCCTCGGCATAGATGCTGGTGAGCGCCCAATCGTGGGCACATTCGTGGAGGTCGCCGCCGGCACTGACCCACATCCGCTTGCCGCGGCGCAGGAGATGGCGCCAGATCTCGTAGTTTTCGGCGGTCTCCTGGCGGTCGAGGGCGATATAGGGAACCTCGATGCCGATCCCGTCACGGATCGCCCAGTCGTCCGCCGTGCTGTCGTACTTGACGCCACGCCCGTACGACATACTGGACGGATGGGGAAAGACGAAGAATCCGCCGTGGCGTTTCACCGCGTCGATAACCTCGCCCAACCGCTCTTTGGTGAATTTCGGATAGCCGAAATGGCCTTCCGGTCCGCCGGTGAACTCATATTCGGGAAATTCCTCCAGCAGCGCTTCTAACTGTCCGGGTCGGGAAAAGATCATATTATAATGGATCGTTCCCAGCTTTTCGCCGTTGGGTTTGAATACCTCCGCGCCGGGTTCCGTGCCGCCGATGAAAACGGTGTCGTCCCATTCCGGCAGGTACATATGGCGCACCTGCCTGTGGTCGAGGATCGCCGCAAAATCCATCTCCAACGCTTCCAGCGCGCCTTTCCAATGCGACAGTGTCCTGCCGCCGTCACTGGTGCCGCCGGTGTTGGCATGGTCGTGCAGTTCGCCTTGATAGACGGAGCGCCCGGCATACAGTGATTCCAGATGCGCTACATCCTGCTCTGTCACGTTCATACACCTCTCGTCCTATGGCGCTACGCAGTTAACCCTTCAGGGAGCCCATCATGACGCCCTTTTCAAAGAACTTCCGCAAGAACGGATACAGGATCAGCATGGGGAGCGTGGACACGATCACCAGTGAATACTTCATCAGATCCGCCGCCGACGCCAGCTTTTCCGCAATCTCAATATCCGTGATGTTGCTGATGTCCACCTTTGCCGCGTTCAGTATCTCCCGCACCACCAACTGCAGCGGGTAATACTCGCGGCTGCGCAGATAGATCATGGGCGTAAAGTAGTCGTTCCACTTTCCTACCAGCGCATAAAGCAATATTACGGAGATGGACGCCTTGGACAGGGGGATGACCACCTTAACGAGATATCCTGCGTCCGATATCCCGTCGATCCGCGCCGATTCCAGAAGCTCCTGCGGGATCGTGCTCTGGAAGAACGTACGCATGATAATGATATGGCTAATGCTCACAGCGCCGCTGATGATCAGCCACGCACGGGTGTTCACAAGACCCAGGTCGGAGATCAGAATATAGGTGGGGATCAATCCGCCGCTGAAGACCATCGCCACCAGCAGCATCTTCTGCACGAAGCCTTTGCCCAGATAGTCCCTTCTGGAGAGGGGGTACGCGCAAAAGATGGTCATGACCAGATGGATCGCCGCGCCTACGCCTGCGTATAAAAGCGTGTTGGCGTATCCGACCCAGACCATTTTGTACCGAAACACCAGCTCATAGCCGGTCAGGCTGGGTTCCACCGGCCACAGCAGCACCTTTCCGCTGGAGACCGCCGTGCCGGAGGAGAAGGAGCTGGAGATAATGTAGATGCACGGGTAAGCCACGATAATGAGCCAGATCGTCGCAATGATCGTCAGGATCACGTTAAACGTGCGATCCGACATACGGTTATTTTTGTATCCCATTCCCCTTCCTCCTTTCAGAACAAGGAAATCTCATCGTCCGTTGCTTTTCGCACCGTAAAGTTGACACTCAAAAGCAAGGCCAGATTGATGACCGTGTTGAAAAGTCCCACCGCGGCGCCGTAGGAGAAGCTGCGGAAGCTGGACATACCCACTTCATATACGTAGGTGGAGATCACCTGCGACACCGATTTATTGAGGGGGGATTGCAGCAGATACGCCTTTTCAAAGCCGACGGCGATGATCTGCGTACAGCGCAGGATGAACTGAATGGCAATGGTGGGAAGAATGGCGGGAATATCCACGTGCCACATGCGCTTGAGGCGGGAGGCGCCGTCGATCTGCGCCGCCTCATGAAGCTCCGGGGATACCGAGGACAGCGCCGCCACGTAAATGATGGAGCTCCACCCCAGCGTTTGCCACACGCCAGACCACACGTAGATGTGGCGGAACGCCTGCGCCGTGGCACGGAAATCCGTCGGATAGCCGAAGCCGCCCAGCATACGGTAAATATTTCCGTAGATACCGCTGACCGGGCTTAACAGCATGGAGATCATACCCACCATCACGCTGATGGAGATAAAGTGGGGAATGTACGCCACCGTCTGCACCACTTTGGTATATCGCTCGCTTTTGATCGCGTGCAGGATCAGTGCGAAGATGATCGGGAGCGGAAACGTCGCCAGTGAGTACAGCGACAGGATCAGCGTGTTGGAAAACACCTGACCGAACTGATAGTTGGACAGGAACTGTTCAAACCATTTCAGCCCCACCCACGTGCTCCCCATAATACCGTGGAGGGGGCGATAGTCCCGAAACGCCACCTGCACGCCGTACATCGGGATAAAATGGAACACGGCAAGATACGCGACCGGCAACAGCACGAACAGATGTAACTGCCACTGCCGCCTAAAGAGCCTTCCCCATTTTTTGCGCTTGATTGCGGTCGTTTCTTTCATACGCTCTCCTCTCCTATCGTGCCCTTTTCCCTCCCCGGCCTTTCGCGCCGAACGCGAAAGGCAGCAGAGCTCACGCTCTTTCCGGGGAAGCTTTCAACTGTTTCTCCGGTCCCTCCGGTTATTCGACCGATGCGTCAAAATACTTGGGAACCGGCGTTTCATCCGCTCTGACCACCCACGCGGCGGCAAAGTCAAATCCCAGCGGTGCGAGCGCCGTCTCGGCGGCGGCGTCTTTCACGGCGTCCGAAGAAACGGAGCTTGCGCTGCCGTTTTCATCCCACACCTTGGCGGGAGAGCGGCCCACGTCCAGAACGCGCCGATAGTTGAGCGTGCCCGTCTCCTGCGACCCCACGGGGTTGAGCGGAGTGGTGAAGCTGTTGAGACTGTCGGAAATATGGATCACCGGCGCTCCGTTACGGATCTTGCCCACGAAGGTACCCCTTGCGCTGGGCGCCGAGACCGTGCCGCTGTTCCAGCAACCCGTGAGGTTCACCGTCACAGACGAAGCCGTGGTATCAATGAGACCGATCATGCCGCCTGCCATCGTATCCGAGCTGGACACGGCGCCGCTGTTGCAGCAGTTCGCCAGGGTCAGCGTTACGCCGCCGGAGTTGGTCGCTCTGCCCAGGATACCGCCCACGTGGTAGGCGGAACCCGTCAGGACGCCGTCAAAGTGCAGCCCGGAATAGGTAACGCTCATCGCTCCGTCAAAGTAGCCGATCATACCGCCTACCGCGGCGGCATTGCCGCCCTCCGTTACGATAACGGCGTTGCTGTAAATATTCTCGAAGTTTCCGTCACCGTTACCGGCAATACTGCCGAACCGGGCGCCTCTTGCATAGATGTAGCTGTTCTCCAGGCGGAAATTCTTCACCGTGGACACGCCGCTGGTGGCGGCAAACAGACCCAGATACAGGTTGCCAGTACTGGTTCCGGTATTCTGATAGAGACCGGAAACGGTGTGTCCGTCGCCGTCAAAGACGCCCTTGAAGTAGTTGGAGGTGGAGCCGATAGACTTCCACTGGATCGGCGTGCCGCCCTCGTTGTCGGTAAAGCCGTCGGTGGTGGCGGTGAAGCCGGGGTTCATGTCGATATCCGCGCCCAGCTTGACGGTCTTACCGGCGAAATTCTTGGTCCGGGACAGTTCGGCAAAGCCGTACAGGTCTCCGGCGTCGTTGAGCACGTACTCGCTGGCGCTGTCATCATACCAGCTCACGTCGGGGGTCACACCGGCAAACACCGCAGGCACGGGATGGTTCACCTGGATCACCCACGCCGTTTCAAAGTCGAAGCCGTACGGCGCGAGGACAGTCTCCCCGGCAAATCCCGTTATACTCGCCAGCGTAGCGGTCTTGGTGCCGCCGTCTTTATCCCACACCTTGGCGGGAGAACGACCCGTGTCCAGAACGCAACGGTAGGTAAGCGTACCCGTCTCCTGCGACCCCACGGGGTTGAGCGGAGTGGTGAAGCTGTTGAGACTGTCGGAAATATGGATCACCGGCGCTCCGTTACGGATCTTGCCCACGAAGGTACCCCTTGCGCTGGGCGCCGAGACCGTGCCGCTGTTCCAGCAACCCGTGAGGTTCACCGTCACAGACGAAGCCGTGGTATCAATGAGACCGATCATGCCGCCTGCCATCGTATCCGAGCTGGAGACGGCGCCGCTGTTGCGGCAGTTCTCAAGTGTCAGCGCCGTATTGGCACCGTTACCGGCTCTGCCCAGGATACCGCCCACGTGATAGGCGGAACCCGTCAGCGTACCGGCGAAGTGCAATCCGGAGTACGAGACGCTCATCTCTCCGTCAAAGTAGCCGATCATACCGCCTACCGCGGCGGCGCTGCCGCCCTCCGTTACGATGACGGCGTTGCTGTAAATATTCTCGAAGTTTCCGTCGCCGTTACCGGCAATACTGCCGAACCGGGCGCCCTTTGAATAGAAGTAGCTGTTCTCCAAACGGAAGTTCTTGACCGTGGACACGCCGCTGGTGGCACCGAACAGACCTAAATACAGGTTGCCCGTATTGTCGCCCGTATTCTGATAGATGCCGGAAACGGTATGTCCGTCACCGTCGAAGATGCCCTTGAAATAGTTGGAGGTGGAGCCGATGGACTTCCACTGGACGGGCGTACCGCCTTCTTTGGAGGTGAAGCCGTCGGTGGCGGCGGTGAAACCGGGGTTCATATCGATATCCGCCGCCAGCTTGATATACTTACCGGCGAAGTTGTCCGTCTGGGACAGCAGGGCGAAGCCGTACAGATCCGCCGCGTCCTTAAGGACGTAGGGATCCTCCTCCGTTCCTTCCGCCTCGTTTGCCCAGCTGAAGTCGATCCTCTTATCCTTGTTCGCCAGACTGGGCGCGATGGCGGCAAAGGATTTCAGGATCGGGGTACCCGATTCGTCGATCTCCGTTGTCAGCTCATCATCCAGCACGACCGCCCAATACCGGTCGAAGTCAAGAACCGTCCACTGATATCCGTCGTAACCCTTGATCGTGTCGGCGGAAACCTGCCGGATCATGCCGGTCTGAGTGGAGGACAAACCGCTGGAAACACGCTTGCAGCTCTCCGTCGTGGCGTAGGCATCCACCACTTTGACGGTGCCGTCCGCCCAGCCGTAGATGGCGCCGAAGCCGACGTTTCCGTCCGACGCCGCCTGACTGACCTTCACCGCGCCGGCGTTCAGGCTGTGCTCCAGCACGACGTGTACGTTCTCCCAGATGTGTCCGATGAGACCGCCTGCCACCGGGACGATCAGCGAGCTGCCGTCCGTCTTCTGGTTATAGGTATATGCCGTGGCATCCACAACGCCCGTATTCAGGCAGTTGGTCATGCTTCCCGTCTTTGCCGCGTACAAGCCCAGGATACCGCCGGTATCTCTGGCGCTGATGGAATTGCCGGTAGCGGTCACGGTGCCGTCGAACCAGCAGTTATTGATGGAAACGCTGTTACCGTGGAGCTGGCCGAACAGGCCGCCCACACGGGCGCCGGCGCACAGCACGGTGGCGTTACTGTAAATCGTATCGAACGTTCCGCCTTCGCCGCGACCCACGATACTGCCGCTATCCGCGCCGGATGCCTCGATATAACTCTCCAGCAGGCTGAATCTCTTGATGACCGCGGTGGTCGTCGTCTCGGCGAAGAGTCCGCCGAACCTATCGTCCGTCTTGAGATAGATGCCGCTGATGCTGTGCATATCGCCGTCAAAAGTGCCGGCAAAGGGTTTGGCGGTGCTTCCGATCTGCGTCCAGGCGTAGACCGGCTGGCTCATATCCTTGTTTACTGCGATGTCCGCGCCCAGCTTGACGGTCTTGCCCTTGAAATCGGTCTCTTTGGAAAGCTCCGCAAAGCCGTACAGATCCGCCGCGTCTTTGAGCACGTACTCCGTCTTGCTCGCATCGTACCAGCTGTTATCGGTCATCTTATCGATTCCCGTGAGGCTGGGCACGGAGCCTGCGAAGGACCGCAGGACCGGCGTACTCTCCAGCGCCACCGCCCAGTATCTTCCAAAGTCGAGATACGTCCAGCGGTACGCGTCGTAGCCCTTGATGCTCCCCGCCGCGACCTGCTTGATCCTGCCGGTCTGGTTGGAGGAGGAGCCGCTGGAAACGCGCTTGCAGCTCTCCGCCGTGGCATACGTATCCGCCACATCCACGGTACCGTCTGTCCAGCCGTAAATCGCGCCGAAGCCGATATTGCCGTCCGCCGCCTTTTGGCTGACCTTTATGGCGCCCGCGTTGAGGCTGTCCTTCACCGTAACGTGTACGTTCTCCCAGATCTGGCCGATGAGACCGCCTGCCAGCGGAACGATCAGCGAGGTCCCGTCGGTCTTCTGGTTATAGGTATACGCCGTAGCGTCCACGATACCGGTATTCAGGCAGTTGGTCAGGCTTCCCGTCTTTGCCGCGTACAATCCGAGGATACCGCCGGTCGTCCTGGCGCTGGTGGAATTGCCGGTGCCGGTCACGGCTCCGTCGAACCAGCAGTTGTTGATGGTGATCCTGTCGCCGTAGAGCTGACCGAACATACCGCCCACACGGGAATCGGAACACAGAACGATGGCGTTACTGTAAATCGTATCGAACGTTCCGCCTTCGCCGCGGCCCACGATACTGCCGCAGTCGCCGCCTTCCGCTTCTATGTACGTGTTGAGCAGTCTGAGGTTCTTGATGACCGCCGTAGGCGTGGTCTTGGCAAAGACGCCGCCGAATCTGTCGTTCGCCTTGATGTAAATGCCGCTGATGCTGTGCATACCGCCGTCAAAGGTGCCGGCAAATCCCTTATTGGTGTTGCCGATCCGGATCCACTCGTTTTGCGGCGCGCTCTGCGCCCACGCGCCGGCGGAGCCGGAGTTTACAACGATGTTCGCGCCCAGACGGATCGTCTTGCCGGAAAAGTCCGTATTGTAGGACAGCAGCGCAAATCCGTGCAGATCCTGCAGGGAGTCTAAAACGTAGGTGCTCTTATCCGCGCTGTACCAGCTCACGTCATAGAGCTTCTCCACATTCGCAAGACTCGGCGCATTGCTGACAAAGGACTTCAGCACCGGGGTGCCGCCCTCTACCACCGCCCAGTACTTCTCAAAGTCAAGGAGCGTTCTCCGGTACGCGCCGTAACCCTTGAGGATCCGCGCGTCCACTACCGCTACCTCGCCTGTGGTGCAGTGGATCATGGAGTGCAGCTTGGAGCTGTCCGCCACCGCGTAGGTGCCGGAAACCTTCACGGTGCCGTCCACGTATCCGGCGATGGAGCCGTATCCGATGGAGGCGACCTCGTTTACCTTCACCTCGCCCACGTTCAAACAGCCCTCGATGGTCATGTTCTTCTTCGTGGGAACGTAGCCGATCAGTCCGCCTGCCAGAGGCACGATATTCTTGGCGTTATTCGGGTTGGGGGTGGTGAAATTCGTCGCGTCCACCGTGCCGGTATTCAGGCAGTTCGTCATAACGCTGTCGGTCAGCACGACGCCCACCAGACCACCGGTATAGCGGGTGGACAGAGAGTTGCTGGTGTTGGTCACCTTGCCGTCAAACCAGCAGTTGTTCATCACGATACCGCTGTCGCCGGGGATCTGACCGACCAGACCGCCCAGGTTGATGTTGGAGCCGCGGATAATGGCGTTACTGTAGATCGTGTCGAAATTACCGCGGCCGCGGCCGGCGATACTGCCGGAGCTCT
Source organism: Oscillospiraceae bacterium UBA1230 (assembly GCA_002309395.1). Lineage (GTDB taxonomy): Bacteria > Bacillota > Clostridia > Oscillospirales > Oscillospiraceae > Vescimonas. The sequence continues at coordinate 12,114 of DBWU01000003.1, read as the reverse complement.
GTCCGCCAAAGTCGAAATAGCTGTTTAAGAGCTTTACGTTCTTGATGACCGCCACTTCCGTGGTGGCTGAGAACAGACCGCTGTAATTTGAATTGGTCTTGCACCAGATGCCGCTGATGCTGTGCATACCGCCGTCAAAGGTGCCGTTGAACGGATAATCACCCGTGCTGACGGGGTTCCAGCTGTATTCCGGCTCCCGATCCGCCCAGTCCGCCGCGTCGCCTTCGTTGATGACGATATCCGCGCCCAGCTTGACCGTCACGCCGGAGAAATCCGTTACGCGGGACAGAATGGTAAAGCCGTACAGCTGTGCGGCGTTCATAATGGTGCATTCCGTCTGACCCTTCTGGTACCAGCCGGTATCATACTTCTTCTCAATGCCCTCCAGACTGGGGCTGCTGCTGGTAAAATACTTCAATACGGGTGTGCCGCCCTTAACAACGGACCAGTAGTTGTCAAAGTCCAGTGTGGTCCACTGATAGCCGCCATACCCGGTCAGCATCCGTCTGGTGTACTCGATGGGGAAACCCACCATGGAGCCCGCCTTGTAGCCGACGATCGCCTTATAGCATTCGCGCAGGGCATACACGTCGTTAACGCTGGCGGCACCGGCCACCTGACCGATCACGGAACCTACCGCGATCCCGTACTCATTCGTCAGATCGCCTACGGACAAACAGTCGGTGATCTGGACTCTGCCGAAGGTCATCACCACGCCTACGATACCGCCCAGATTGACGCCGGTATTGACCAGCGTGGAAGAGAGGGAACCGGTATTCAGGCAGTGCTCCACCTTGCAGGTGCCGCTGGTGGCACCGATCTGACCGACGATACCGCCGGCATAGTGTCCCACGTTGCCCTCTACGCGCAATACGCCGTCAAACCAGCAGTTGGTGATAGTATGAGAGCCTTTTGCGTCCAGAGAACCGACGATACCGCCCGTGCTCTCTTTGTAGGACAGCACGACCGCGTTACTGTAAATGGAATCGAACGTGCCGCCGCCGTTACTGGAAACGCTGCCGGCGCCTTCGTTGAAGTCACTGTAAATAAAGCTGTTCACCAATCGGAAATCCTTGATCGTGCAGCTCTCCTGCGTGTCGGTAAACATACCCGCTTTGCAGAATTCCGTCTCGCCGTACCGCACGATATAGACGAAACCGTAGGAGCAGATACCGCTGATGGTATGCCCCTGCCCGTCAAACGTGCCGGCGAAATGCTTGATCGGCTTCCACAGGTGTTCGGGAACGACCTCTTCCCAATCCGCCGCGTTACCCTCGTTATCGATCACGTCCGCGCCGAGTTTGATGGTCTGCCCCTCAAAATCGTAGTATTCCGAAAGCGCCGCAAATTCCCGCAGTTCCTCGATGGTATTGATCGTAAACTCCGTGCCGCCCTCGTCGTACCACGCTACGTTCAGCACGTTTCCTTTTCCGGCGGAGTCCTTCTTCGTCAAAAACCACACGCCCGCACCGATCGCCGCAAGCAGAACAAAGATACCAATTGATATTAAAATGGTTCTTGTCTTCTTATTCATGGTGAGTTCTCCTCCCACTTTACTCTTCTACGGAAAACTTCGACGGAAGCTTCTGCGCGGTTCCGACCTCATACGGGAACGTCAAGATCCTGGTCCCGTCGCCAAAGGCAAACGATTCGGGCGCCAGGGACATCAAATGCTCGTTCTGGGGTTTACGCCCGGTAAACGAAGCAGGACCTGCGCCGCCTGTCACTACCTTCGCCGGATAAATGATGGTCTGGATCGTGCCCAAACGGTTGGAGATCTGCTTATATACGTTGATGCCGTGATGGGGCACCTGATAGATCGTCAAGTTAAAGTATTCCTTATCGTACATCGCGGTGTAGATGAGCTGACTGCTCCAGTCCGCGTCGCCGGTCATCAGCACTTTCTGCCCTTCGATGGTCATCATCGTAACGATGGAGGAGGCGTTGAACGTATCCCAATCCGCCACCGGTGACAACTCCGGCGTATAGATCACGTCGATGGTGATCTCATCGAAATAGTACCTCTCGCCCAGACGGGGACGGTACATCTCCGGCTGACCGCCGTCGGACGCTTTTAAGTAGCTCGCCGCCGCTTTGCAAAACTTCATGTTCCACGGCACACCGTCCGCGTCGCCGTTGATCGTCACCGCTTCGGCGCACGGCTCGAAGAAATATACGCTGTCGATATATACGCGATCGGCATAGCCGCTGGTTTCGGCAAAGCCCGTAAGGATCCCCATATGGTCAGAATGCGCGTGGCTGATAAACCATGCGTCAATGATCGGCTTTTCGCCTTTGGGGACCAGTGATTCCAGATAATTGACCAAATGGGGGAGCTCGACTTTCGTTCCCCCGTCATAGAGCAGAAAATGACCGCTCTTGAGCTCAAAAATGAATCCCATGCCGACCGATTCGAGCTCATACACGTGCATCTTCGTTTGTGCGCCGGTCGTGGTGATCAGCGCGTTGTCATCACGGTATAAACGGTCTGACAGCACCGTGTTCTCCGTTGCCGTGATGGTGATCTGCTTGAGGTTCTTGATATAGGAAACGACCACCAGCAAATTCTCTTTTTGATAGTGAGAGGTATAGACGTAGCCTTCGAGGCCCTCTTCCCCGTTATCCAGAACCTTTTGGAAGCCCTCTTGTTCCAAAACGGAAAGATAGTCCTGATAGTCCTCCGGCGTCGCATCCCTGGCCGCGATCATATAGTCGCCGCCGCCGGCGTCAATCGCGTTGTCATAAGCAACGTCCTGCCGCGTCATGGCAGGTACGCCCGCGAAAATATCAAACTCCGAGTATCTCTTCAGTCCTTTGCTGTTTTCTTCCGCCACCTTATCCGCCTGTGCCTTTTGAACGCTGGCAGAATACAGATATATCCCTGCACCGACGATCAGCACCGCAGCAAGTAGACTCAACAGTATAACGGTTCTTTTTTTCTTCATATCGATACCTCGCACGTTCTTTTAGCTGGAATCCGGCTTTAGACGACGGGGCGGCGTAGTCACGCCAGGGGGAGGCGTGACTACGCCTGTGGTAAACCGTCTCCCGCCGTCGGGCAGGGCGGTTTGCGCCGCGTCGTCTATCCCGTAATTGCGTCTCGTCGCCAGAGATCTCTTGTCTCGTCCTTACTTTCTGTCGTATGCCTGCTGGCAGATCTCCATCAGTTCGCTGCGGCCCTGACCGTCCAGCGTCGTCAGAAATTCATTCCACGCCGCGTCGTCCTTGGGATCCTTCTCGCCGGAGACGAACAGGATGACCTGCTCGCTGATGTAACTGGAGATGTTGCCGGATTTCATTTCGCGGATGGCGTATTCATCCGGCGTATAGACAAGCCGCGTCGCCCGCTCTTCGGGCTTCTTGCCCGCTTGTACCAACTGCCACTGTTCCGCTACCAGACGCTGGCTCTCCACGGCGTTACTGGTGACCGCCGCTTCGGGAACGTCCAGATAGTTCCACTGGGTCATGATGCCGCACATATTCCGGCACCAGGTGGAGTTGCCGCTGAAGAACGCCTCGCCGTTGACGATGTTCACGTAGGAATCCGTTCCGCAGGCGTTCTTGCCCTCTTTATACGTCCAGTCCACGTCCTTCTCGCCGAAGCGCTGACGGGAGATCGTCTCATCCATGTAGAAGGTGTCGATCAGCTTCATGGCGGCCGCCGGATACTTGCAGTCCTTGGTGATGCAGGCCGTCCACGCGATGCTGGGATCGTTCACGATCGTGTAGCCGCCTTTACCGGTGGCGTCACCCAGCGCCGGAAGCGCGGTAAATTCTTTCTTCGCGTCGGTCGCCGGATTGGTCATGACCACGTGGTTACCTGTGAAGATACCCACCTTGGAGGAGGCGCCCACCGGGCTGATCAGGTTCTTATACTCCGAGGTGGAGTTGATGGAGAAGCTGAGCTTGCTGTAACCGCCCGACTTCACCAGCTCGTTGGCGAAGATCACGCCCTGTCTGAACTCGTCGGTCTTGACGGGATCCCACACTTTTCCGTCCGTCACGTTAAAGGTGAGCTGTTCGTAACGCACGAAGGCGTTCAACAGATAATTGATCACGCCCTCGCTGCCCAGCATCGGGATCTCGTCCGCCTCGCCGTTGTCGTTGGGATCCTGGGTCATAAACGCGGTCAGCACCGTCTTAAGCTCATCCACGGTGGTGGGCACCTGCAGTCCCAGCTTGTTGAGCCAGCTCTTGTTGATGTAGGCAACGCTCTGCAGATCGTCGAACGCTTCGCACAGAACGCGGGGCATACCGTAGTAAGCGCCGGTATCCAGATGCTTGCTCTTATCCACCACGTACTCTTTGATATCGGCGTCCAGATTCTCCAACTGCGCTTTGTAGTTGGGGGCATACGCTTCGATATAATCCGTCAGGTCGATGAAGTAGCCGTCCTCGCCGTACTGGTTCATGATGTACTGGTCGAACTCAAAGCCAAGGATCACGTCCGGCAGCTTTTCATTCGCACTGCACATGAGCGCCAACTGCTGCAGATACTCCGATCTGGCGTTGGAAAACAGCATGAACTCCAGCTTAACGTTCGCCTGTTCTTCCAGATATTTCGTAAACGCGTTCTCGTAATAATCCACTACGTTTGAATTCTGCGGGATTCCAACGGTGATGGTGACCGTTTCGCCCGGCAATTCCTCCACGTCCTTCGCTCCGCATCCGGCAAGAATGCCGAGTGCCATGACAAGCGCCAAAACTAAAGAAATATACTTTTTCATCTCGTAGAAACACCTTCCCCTTTCTTTTTATATCAACAAGCAACTTTTCCCGCTTGATTGATAACGCCGCGACGCGCCGGAGCGCCGGATCATTCGGCTCGTTACCCGCTGAATCCACCCCTCATGTTTTGTGAAGCAAAACATGACAAAAGCGTACGCTTTTGTGCGATTGCCGACCCGTCCGTTTTAATAGTATACAAGCCGTTTTTGCGCTTGTATATTGTTTGACAATCTTCTGATATTGTACGACAATTTTAGTATAGTAGCTCTCTATCCGCTTGTCAAGTATTAACCCTTCGTTTTGTCAAAGTTTGTGTAAGACGACAAATGCTATTGGGCAGTTAAACGAAAACGGAGAAATGAGAGCGCCGCCCCTCCGCCAGGCGTATCCGTTCTGCGCCAAACAGGCGGATCAGCGTCTCCCGGTGCCGAATACGCCCTGCTCCAGCTCCGATGCGGACAGACCTTTTCGCTGGCCGCAGGAGGCAAGATACAGCGCGGCGCCGATCGCCATCCAGCCGGCCAGCATCCAGGTGGACATCGCACCCGAATAGAACGGTGTGGCAGGGATCAGCGAGAGGATCAGCACGGCGGTGGTAAGGATCGCGGCGAACAGGCCGGTCGCCTTTCCGCCGGGGATCTTATAGGGGCGCTCCATCAAGGGATACTTACTGCGCAGGCGCACCAGCGACCAGCAGGTGACCGCCCAGGAGATCAAAAACGCCAGCGCCGAGAAGCAGGTGATATTATCGATCATATTCGCGCCCAGCAGCGGCCCGATCAGAGATAGGATCAGGCACACCGCCTGACCGTTCACCGCCACGCCGCGCCGGTTCTGCCGGGCGAAAACGGCAGGGATCAGCCGGCCGCGCCCCATGCTCATGAGCAGGTTGGCGGAGGCGGTGAAAAAGCCGTTCCACGTGGTGAAAAGGCCTGCCAGCGCGCCGATGGTCAGCGCCCAGTAGAGGATCTGACCGGTCGCGCCGGAATAGAGGCTCTTGAACATGGTGGCTGCGGCAGGGCGCGCCATGCCGGAGAATTCCTGCCAGGGCCAGGCGTAGCCGAAGGCGAACAGCAAAAACGCATAGAATAAACACGCCAGCGCCACGGAAAGCACCACGGTCTTGCCCACGGACTTCACGTTGCCGCCTGCCTCTTCCACCCCCTGGGGGATGGTTTCAAAGCCTGCCAAAAAGTAGCACGCCTGCACAATACCGGCAAAACAGCCGCCCAGCAGCGTATAGTGGGAGACCTGTTTGAGTCCTTCGCCTGCGCCGTAAACGCCGGGATTGCTCACGTCGTAGATCGGCTGGAGATTTTCGATCCTGCCGCCGATCAGCGCGGCGACGGCGCCGATGAGGGCGGCGCCTATCAGAATGAAGCACAAAATCTTCTGCACCAGCGCCGCCGCCGCCAGACCGCGCATATTCAAGGCGAACAGCAGCAGCGAGCAGACCGTGCCGATGATCACGGTGACAAGGTGCACGTCGTACCCCATGACCGTATAAAGGACGGGTCCGGATTTGATACCGGGGATCAGGTAGCCCAGCACGTCCGTGATCTGGATCGCCTCCCACGGGATGATCGCGATCATGCCGCCCAGCGACGCCCAGCCGGAAATGGCGGAGACCTTGCCGTTAAACGCTTTATAGGCAAACGCCATACCGCCGCCGGCCACCGGCATCATGGGGACCAGCTCGGCGTAGCACAATCCGATGGGGACCATCATCACCATGATGATGAGATACCCCAGCGCGGCAGGGACAGGACCGCCGCAGTTGGTCATCCAGCCGTTGATGGACACCGCCCAGCCAACGCCCACGATGGCGCCGAAGCCGATGCAGAAAAAGTCAACGGCGCTGACGCCTTTTTTCTTTGCACTACGCATACTGCTCTTTCCTCCTCCGGGTCGACTCCGTACGCCGCCCCGGCAGGGACGGTCGGGCGAAATCGCCGCCTTTTCCTACAATAGCAAGCAGAGCAGACAGCGAACCGGTCTGCTCTGTTGCTCTCGCCGCCCTGCGGACGAAGCGCACTCCGCTCCGCAGCGCGAAAATGTGTTTCCGAATTAAAACGGCTCCGCGATCAGTCCTGATAGCCTTCCATGACGAACCGCTTCATCTGCTCGCCCGTCATGCCGTCCAGGCCCAGCTTGTCCAGCGTGCGGCCGGTGACCCAGTAATCCTCGTTACGGAGCGCCGACGCCAGATTGGCGATGGAGTCCATAATGGGGGTCTTGACGCCCAGCGCGCGGCCCAGATTGGCGCAGAACACCAGAGAGCAGGGCGCGTCCTCGGTAAGATAGCGGCCGCTCAGATCGTTGGGACCCTCGATATCCATAAAGATGCCGATACTGCCCTGATAGGCGGAATAGAGGTCGTCGGACTTGGGGCAGTAGCCGGTGATATACAAACGGTCGAGAATGTTGATCTTCTCATACCCCAGCGCCTCGCACAGCGCCAGACGCTCTTCGTTGACCTTCCATACCACCCGCGCAACGGACGGGGTGATGCCCTCTTTGTAGTGGAAATGTTTGTGATAATACTCGATCTTGCCGGCGTTGAGCACCACCGGGGCGGGGTGACTGTCGATATTGCCGTTATTCAGCGCGGTCTCCAGAACGTCCTTCATCATGGTGATGGAGTCAAACAGAGGCTTTACCAGCTCATACAGCTCCTGATTGTACTTGGCAGGGAACGCGGAGAACCAGATGACCGGGTCGCGCATCAGGATCTTAACGGTGTTCTCGTTGACCTTGCGGGCCGCATAAGGCAGCGTGTTCACCTCGCAGATCTTGACCTTCTGGAATACGCCGGCCTCGTGGAACACCTTGCCGTATACCAGACCGCCGCCGCAGCTGCCGGGGACCAGGAAAATGATCATACCCTCGCGCACGTGGGGCACCAGGCTCTTCGCCACAGTCTCCTGGGCAAACGCAGGAGAGATCGGCATGATCAGATCGGCGTCTTCCAACGCCTCCGCCAGATCGGTGGTAACCTTCCGCAGCTTCGCCGCGCCTACGGGGCCCACGCCCTCCAGGTTGATGATACCCGTATCCTTAATGCCGGCAATGCTGGAGGCAAACTTGGGATCCTCGTATAACGTGACGTCAAAGCCGCGCAAAACCAGATCGGCCGCCGCCGCGAAGCCGCCGTTGCCGCCGCCCAAAATCGTAATTTTCTTTACACCCGTTGCCATAACAAAGTCCTCCTACACTCACTTGTATTGTTTGACAATTTGATGATATTGTCCGACAATTGAGTATAGTATTACTCCGCCTGCTTGTCAAGTGCTTCCTCGGTGGTTTTCGAAATCTTTGTCAAAAATTCAACTTTATTCTCTGTTAAATCTTGCACAATTCATTTTTTGTGCTATAATATACTGGAATATGTAGCAACAGCATGGAAAGAAGGCATCGGATTGGTAAATTTACGGGAAAAAACCGCCGCCGCGGCGGTATATGAATACGTCTACGGAGAGATCACCCATCGGCGGCTTTGCCCGGGGCAGTTGTTGACGGAGAGTTATCTGTGCGCCTGTATGAACGTGGGGCGCAGTCCCGTTCGGCTCGCCTTGCAGCAGTTGGCGAAGGACGGTTTTGTGGAGCTGCGCGCCAACCGCAGTACCATCGTGACCTGCTTTACCCAAAAGCAGCTCCAGCAGCTCTATTCCCTGCGCGAGGTGTTTTTGGAATATGCTCTGCGCCAGACGATCCACCTGTATGAGAAGGAAGATATCGCCATGCTCACCGCCTTCCTTTCCGATATGGAGCGCGCCTTCCAGTTCCGCGCTTTCGACGATTATATCCGGGCGGTGACGGGTTTTTACAGCGCCATAATCGAAAAGGCGGACAACCCGTACTTGACGGAGAGCGCCGCCATGGTCATTAACCGGATCAACGTTTACATCTGCCTGTACGATAATTTTTACAGCGTCAAACGGCTGAAAACGCTCTCCATGCAAAACCGCATGGTGCAGGGGATCCGGGACGGCAAGCTGGGAGCGGTGATGCGCGCCCACCAAAAGCTCAGCAACCAGGTCGTCGCCGCCTACGATCAGATGGTTCGCTGTAATCTGCCGGTCGGGCACTGCAATGAAAAACAGATCGAAACCAAAATCTCCGGCTGAGCCGGAGATTTTTGACAAAGGGGTTACAGCCTACTGCGCGCACGCATGGTGCGCCCATGGCGCACCATGCGCACACTTCGTAGTCTGTGTGGTGTCATTTGCCACGTACACGCC
>DBWU01000003.1:0-3098 GCA_002309395.1 Oscillospiraceae bacterium UBA1230 | reverse complement strand
CTCTGCGAGGCTTTTTTGACACGCTGCAAAATCTCCGGCTGAGCCGGAGATTTTTTTCAGCTCGGTTGCGCGCCGCAAGCAGCGGAGTTTACGGCTCGACCAGATCGCGCAGCGCCGCCTCCAGTTTTTCCAGCGCCTTCTTTTCGATGCGCGATATATAGCTGCGGCTGATACCGTAGGACTCCGCCACCTGACGCTGTGTCTGCGCCGGTATACCGCCCAGTCCGTAGCGGCGGCGGATCACGTCCGCTTCGCGCTCGGTGAGGCACTCGTCCACAAGGCGGCGGATGAGGATGCTGTCGTCCCGTGCCTGCAGGTCGGAGAGCATGGTATCCTCCGTACCGATCACGTCCAGAAGGTACAAAGATTCCCCTTCCTTGTCGCTTTCTATGGTGTCGTTGAGGGACACTTCGCCCTGCAGCTTGCGCTGGGCGCGGAAATACATCAGGATCTCGTTTTCGATGCACCGGGCGGCATAGGTCACCAGCCGGATCTTTTTATCGGGGCGGAACGTGTTTACCGCTTTGATAAGTCCGATGGTCCCGATGGAGATCAGATCGTCCTGCTGGTCGGATTGGGTGTAGTATTTCTTGACGATGTGCGCCACCAGGCGCAGGTTGTGCTCCACCAGTTTGTTGCGTGCGTCCATATCCCCGGCGGCGGCGCGCCGGAGGCACTCCCGCTCCTCCGATGCCGACAGAGGTTTGGGAAACGAACCCGTGTTCTGGGCGAGATGCAACGATAAAAACAAACTGTTGGATAGCAGCAGCAGTGCCAGTGCAAGCATATAAAGCACTCCCCTTTCTGCTTACCACTCTATGTGCGCCGGGGAAGTCCCTATGCTACTATTCGTGCCAAAAAAACGCCTGTAAAGCACCTTTGCTTTACAGGCGTTTTCCCTTTTATCGCCTAACGCGTTCCGCGCCGCTTACCGGCACGAAGGCGCCTCCAGCGCCTCTTGGAAGGTCTGGCGGTCGGAGCACAGCGTGAAGCACACACGGGTCTCATACCTCTCCCCCGGCTGGAGGAACTTCAGCTCTCCCCTGCCGCGAAGCACGTCTCTGCCGTCGGGCGTGCAGTTGCCCGGCTCCAGACCCAGCACGTAGTCGGTGGCGCCCATCATTTTCCACTCCACCAGCCTGTCCAGCGCCGCCCGGTCGTAGGAGATCACCACGCCGATCTCCTTTTTCGCCTGATACACGCCGGCGGCGGCCGTGCCGCCCACCGCTTTGGCGTCGTAATAGTAACAGCGCTCCGCAAAACCCGGCTGGGGAGGCTCCATCCGAAGCGCGGTATCCGCGTACTTGGCGGCCTCCTCGTCACGCGGCACGACGCCGTGATTGGGGATCACCAATTCCGTATCCTCATCCAGCAGAGGATAGCCCATATTGCAGTGATACAGCAGCATGATCGGCGTCTCGGCGCTGCCCTCGTTGACCACGGTATCGTGCAACGTGACGCGGTTGCTCCCGTAGGAGATGAAGTATTCCCGTGTCAGCACCAGCTTACGGGAAAACAGACTCGCGTCACGCACCACCGCTTTGATACGCACGCCCTCCTCCGTCTCCTCGCATACCGTCACGGTGGCAGGCGTATTGCCGATGGTCCCGTGGAGCGGCAGCGTTTCATCCCCGTCCACGCAGGGCGCGCCCACGGCGGTCAGACCGCAGGTGGTCATAAACCCGGCGGTGAAGGAACGCAAAAATCCCGTCCCCTCCTTGTCGTAATACTGGGGAGAAACATAGCCGCAGGGCGAAAAATAACCCAGGTTGACCCCGTTGAGCGCCATGCGGGAAATATCCGCGCAGCGGTCGGCCGAAACGTGGATCTCCAGACCGTTTCCGTTACGCACCTGCAAAATATGCAGTCCGTCACCCTTGCCCTCCTGCAAAACGTACCGCTCCACACCGCGGATCTGGTGTTCATGCCCGATATATTGATTCACGATCCATCACTCCTTACTGCCAATAGTGTACCGCGCGCGTTCCGCTTTGTCAATCCGCGGAGGCGTCACAGCGGCCTGCGGCGAATACGGCAAACCGTTTCCTTCTTCCTGCAGGGCAAACTTCGATAGGAACCGCTTCCCTGCTCTCCGCCGGTTCATCGGTCCGCTATCCTTCCGTTTCTTTCGCTTCGTATATAGATGCCTACGGCTCTTTACTGCCGCGCCAGCAGTTCTTCCAGGACCCGTCCTTTGCGGCGGAGGGATCATCAACGGCGGAGGATCCACTCTGATCCTCCGCCGTTTTTTCCCGTCCCTCGCTCTTCTCTCCAAAGGCAAAGAGCGCGAAACACCTTGGGGTACAAGGCTTTTCGCGCTCTTTATATATTTTTCCCGGTCACGCTTTGTTGAACTTCTCCTTCGGCTGTTTGCATCTCGGACACTTCCAGTCGTCGGGCAGGTCTTCAAACGGGACGCCGCCGTGTTCGGCAGGATCGTACACGTAGCCGCAGATCGAGCAAACGAATTTTCCGCTCGCCTGCACAGCGCTGAAGTCGACCTCGGCAAACACGGTGGGGACGGGGTTGTCAAGATCCATTACACGCCTTGCCTCCAGATTCTCGTAACCCTGGGGCGTGTGCGTTCCGCAATAGACCGTCGGGTGGCTGCGAACGAACTCCCGAACGCGGTCGAGAGTTTCACGCGCCGCCGCGATATCCTCAAATACCACCGAGATCTTGTTCTCGTACAGCGCCTCGTCCATATAGGTAATATCTCCGTGGAGCATATAGAAAAGTCCGCCGTCCTCCACGATCACGATGCTGTTGCCGCAGGTGTGCCCTTTCGCTTTGATGAAATACACTCCGTCCGCGATCTTCTGGCTTTCGGGGAAATTGTAATACGCGCCGTCCGTATACGCAACGGGCACGATATTGCCCAATCCCTGCAGTTCCGCAGCGGAGGTCTCCTCCGCGCCGACGTAAACCGTTGCGTTGGGGAAGGATCTGAGTTCTCCCGAATGGTCGTTATGCTTATGGGTCAGCAGGATCTTTGTGACCTGCTCCGGCTGGTATCCCAGCGCGGCGAAGGCTTCCATATAACTGCAGATATCTTTCCCGGTGAAGATCGGACTGTTCTCGTCCGGCACTTCCTCCGG
>DBWU01000058.1:887-2527 GCA_002309395.1 Oscillospiraceae bacterium UBA1230 | reverse complement strand
AAACAGCACGCCGTTGTGAGCGAGGGAGATCTCCCCGGGGCGCGGAATGGTGCCGCCGCCGGCGAGAGATACCGGCGAGGCGGTATGGTGGGGCGCGCGGAACGGCCGGTGTGTGACCAGCGGCGCGGCGGCGTCGGTCAGACCCGCCACGGAATAGATCTCCGTGGTCTGCATGGATTCTTCATATCGCATCCGGGGCAGAATGGAGGGCAAACGCCGCGCCAGCATGGACTTGCCGGAGCCGGGCGAGCCGATCAACAGCACGTTGTGTCCGCCTGCGGCGGCGATCTCCAGCGCCCGTTTTACGTTTTCCTGCCCCATCACGTCCGCCATATCCGGCAGAGGGCGCTGATCGGCGGCAGGGTGCCATACCGGCGCGGGAGCGATAGGCGACTCGCCCCGAAGGTGCGCCACCAGCTCGTTCACGTCCCGAACGCCGTAGACCTGTATGCCTTCCGCCAGCGTGGCTTCGGCGGCGTTTTCCGCCGGAACGTACAGCGAACGGATGCCGCATCTGGCGGCGTGGAGCGCCATGGGCAGGATGCCGGTGACGCCGCGCACGGCGCCCGTCAGGCTCAATTCACCCACAAAGGCGGCGTCCGGCGGCAGAGCTTTCAGTTCGTCCGCGGCGCACAGAAGACCCAGAAAGATGGGCAGATCGTACAGCGTGCCTTCTTTCCGCACCCGCGCCGGCGCCAGATTCACCGTGATGCGGCTGACGGGAAACTTGGCGCCGCAGTTTTTTACCGCCGAGCGCACCCGTTCTCTCGATTCGCGCACCGCCGCGTCCGGCAGACCCACCACTTCAAACGAGGGCAGACCGCCGGAGAGACTGCACTCCACGCTCACTTCATAGCCGCTGATACCGCTCAAGCCGAGAGAACGTACCGATACTACCAACGTCCGCCGCCTCCTTTTGAAAACTGTATTTTGTATCATATCACAGATTTTGCCGTTTGGGAATGGTTTTGCAAAAAAAGCGCCGGCGGCGGCAGGGAAAAGATTCCGGAAAAAAGAGAGAAAATCCGCAAATGAAGGTTTACAGACGGCGCGGTTTGTGTTACTATAATCGGTGCGAGTTTACCGCCGGAAGGCGGGCTTTTGGAAAGAAAGAAGGAGGACAGTTTCATGGCGAGAAAAATGAAGTCCATGGACGGCAACAACGCCGCGGCGCACGTGAGCTATGCGTTTTCGGAGGTTGCTGCCATCTACCCCATCACGCCGTCGAGCCCCATGGCAGACTTTGTGGATCAGTGGAGCGCCAACGGCCAGAAGAACATCTTCGGCACCCGTGTCAAGGTGGTGGAGATGCAGTCCGAGGCAGGCGCCGCCGGTACGGTACACGGCTCTTTGGGCGCCGGCGCGCTGACCACGACCTACACCGCGTCTCAGGGTCTTCTGCTGATGATCCCCAATATGTACAAGATCGCGGCGGAGCAGCTTCCCTGCGTGTTCCACGTGTCCGCCCGTACGGTATCCACCCACGCGCTGAATATTTTCGGTGATCATTCCGACGTTATGGCGTGCCGCCAGACCGGCTTTGCCATGCTGTGCGAGGGCAACGTGCAGGAGGTCATGGACTTGAGCCCCGTGGCGCATCTGGCGGCGCTCACCGGCAAGGTGCCGTTCATCAACTTCTT
>DBWU01000058.1:0-861 GCA_002309395.1 Oscillospiraceae bacterium UBA1230 | reverse complement strand
CACGAGATCCAGAAGATCGCCGTATGGGATTATGAGGATCTCAAGGATATGTGCGATATGGACGCTGTGGCGGCGTTCCGCGCCCACGCGCTGAATCCGGAGCATCCCCATATGCGCGGCAGCCACGAAAACGGCGACATCTTCTTCCAGCACCGCGAGGCGTGCAATAAGTATTATGACGCGCTGCCCGCCGTGGTGGAGCAGTACATGGCGAAGATCAACGCCAAGCTGGGCACCGACTATCAGCTCTTTAACTACTACGGCGCCAAGGACGCCGACCGCGTCATCATCACCATGGGTTCCATCTGCGACGTGGCGGAGGAGGTCATCGACTATCTCAACGCCCACGGCGAGAAGGTGGGTCTTGTGAAGGTGCGTCTGTACCGCCCCTTCTGCCCGGACAAGTTGATCGCGGCGATCCCCGCCACGGCAAAGCACATCGCCGTGCTGGACCGCACCAAGGAACCCGGCGCCATGGGCGAGCCGCTGTATCAGGACGTAGTCACCGCCCTTGCCAACGCCGGCAGGAACGACGTGACCGTGATCGGCGGCCGCTACGGTCTGGGCAGCAAGGATACGCCCCCGTCCTCCGTATTTGCCGTATACGATGAGCTCAAGCGCAAGCATCAGAAGCGCCAGTTCACCATCGGCATCGTGGACGACGTGACCAACTTGAGCCTGCCGGAGGACAAGAACTGCCCCAACACCGCGGCGGAAGGCACCATCGAGTGCAAGTTNNAAGTTCTGGGGTCTGGGCGGCGACGGTACCGTGGGCGCCAACAAGAACTCCATCAAGATCATCGGTGACCATACCGATAAATACGTGCAGGCGTATTTCCAGTACGACTCCAAGAAGACCGG
>DBWU01000039.1:13542-14153 GCA_002309395.1 Oscillospiraceae bacterium UBA1230 | reverse complement strand
TGATAGTCGGACAGCCGCTCCCGCATATGGTTGAGTACGTCACGGGCAAAGCGCTGGACCTTCTCGTCGGTCAGGTCGGCGCGGAGCCACTTGGCGTTCAGACCCACCTCGTTCATGCCGATCAGACCGATGGTGGAGAAATGGTTGTTGAACGTGCCCAGATACCGCCGGGTGTAGGGATAGAGCCCCTGCTCCAGGAGCCGTGTGATAACGGTGCGCTTGATCTTCAGGCTCCGGGCGGCGATGTCCATGAGGCTGTCCAGCCGCTTGTAGAAATCCGCCTCGTCGGAAGCCAGATACGCGATTCGGGGCAGGTTGACGGTGACCACGCCGATCGAGCCGGTGGACTCGCCGGAGCCGANNCCGAAGAAGCCGCCGGACTTTTTCCGCAGCTCCCGCAGGTCGAGGCGCAGCCGGCAGCACATGGAGCGCACGTCACTCGGTTCCATATCGGAGTTGATGTAGTTGGAGAAATAGGGGGTGCCGTATTTGGCGGTCATCTCAAAGAGGAGTTTGTTGTTCTCTGTCTCGCTCCAGTCGAAGTTCCGGGTGATGGAATAGGTGGGGATGGGATACTGGAAGCCGCGCCCGTTGGCGTCGCCCTCGATCAT
>DBWU01000039.1:12968-13516 GCA_002309395.1 Oscillospiraceae bacterium UBA1230 | reverse complement strand
GTGAAATCCATCTCCTTGCCGCCGATGATCGCCGGCAGATTCTTCAGATCGTTGGGTACGACCCAGTCCAGCGTGATGTTGGAGAACGGCGCCTGGGTACCCCAGCGGCTGGGCGTATTGACGCCGTAGACAAAGGACTGGATGCACTGCTTGACTTCCTTTTGGCTCAGGTTATCCTTCTTCACGAAAGGCGCCAGATACGTATCGAAGGAGGAGAACGCCTGCGCGCCTGCCCACTCGTTCTGCATGATCCCCAGGAAATTCACCATCTGGTTGCACAGGGTGGACAGATGGTTGGCAGGGGAGGAGGTGATCTTACCGGGCACGCCGCCCAGACCCTCTTGAATGAGCTGTTTGAGGCTCCAGCCGGCACAGTAACCGGTGAGCATGCTCAAATCGTGGAGATGGATGGCGGCGCTGCGGTGCGCCTCGGCGATCTCGTCGTCATACACCTCACTGAGCCAGTAGTTGGCGGTGATGGCGCCGGAGTTGGAGAGGATCAAGCCGCCCACGGAATAGGTCACGGTGGAGTTCTCCTTCACGCGCCA
>DBWU01000039.1:0-12856 GCA_002309395.1 Oscillospiraceae bacterium UBA1230 | reverse complement strand
AGCACCTTTTCCACGCTGTCCTGGATCTCCTCCACCGACACCTTGCCGTCGGAAACCTTCCCCTCGAAATCGGAGGTCACGTGCAGCGCGATCAGATCGATCACGCTGGGGTGATACTGCTTATTGAGCGCCTCAAACGCCTTGGTGATGGCGCCGCTGATCTTGTCGATATGGAAATCGACGACTTTTCCGTCCCGTTTAATGACCTGATACATGAAAAAACTCCCCTCGTCGATAGAATTCAGTACGAACGGTTCGACAATCGTCGACCGAAAAAACCGTGTACGCTTATTCTATCATCACGGGGGGAGCGGTGTCAAGGGGTAATCTCAAGATATTTGGATTAAATTTTTGTTAAGACACAAGATATTGTGGTTTACAGATCGACGCCCCGGATCTGCGTATCGGGCACGAAGGGGCGCGCGGCGTCGGCAAAACGCCGCAGATCCTCGCCGGACGGGGCGTGGAGATCGCCGAAGGGGACGCTGTCCCGGTCGGTAAAGCACTGGATAAAATAGCGTCTGGCGCCGGCGATCATTTTGCCGATGGCGGTAAAGTCGGCGGTCTCGTGCAGCTCCTTTACCGCAGTGGTGCGGAACTCATAGTCCGGCGCGCGGTCGGTCAGCAGTGCGATACTGCGATAGACGGCGTCCAGATCCACCTGCGCCACGCCGCAGGTGAGAGCGTATTTTTCGGGGCTGTTTTTCACGTCCATGGCGACGTAATCCACCAACCGCCGCTCCAGAAGCTCTTCCAGCAGATCGGGGTGGGTGCCGTTGGTGTCCAGTTTCACGGCATAGCCCAGCGCCCGGATCTTCTCCAGCAGTGCCGGCAGATCCGCGTGGAGACACGGCTCGCCGCCGGTGATCGCCACGCCGTCCAGAAGACCGCGGCGCTTTTCCAGAAAGGTAAGAAGCGCCCCGTCGTCCATCACCGGCTGCGCCGTGCCGTCGATGAGCTCATAGTTGTGGCAAAAAGGACAGCGGTAGTCGCATCCGCCCAAAAAGACGGTGCACGCCACCCGTCCGGGAAAATCCAGCAGCGTCATTTTTTGTAGACCGTGTATCTGCATGGCGCGTCTCCTCCTTACTATATAGCGCACAAAACGTGGCTGTTTCGCAGTTCAGCGTCCTCCACGCCGTCGTTCACGGAATAGGCGTGCTTTTCCAGATCGCCGCAGATGGCCTTTGTCAACCCCTGCGCCGTCAGCTCGTCGATCACGTCGGCGGCGATGCTCTCCATGACGCGGTATTTCTCTTCAGACTGCTCCGTGCCGTTGTCGCTGGTGAGAAGATATTCTAAAAGCTCCGCCGTCAGCGACAGTTTCGGCAGGGCGCGCAGCGCCCGGAAGCTCCACTTATAGTAGGGTTGATAGACGCGGTTGAGGAGAAATACCGCCGAGAGGGTACTCTTGGCGAACTCCACCGCCGCCAACTGCGCCGCGGCGTGTTCCCCGTGGCGCAGACACCGGAGGTAATTGTACTGCCCGGACTGTGCCATCAGCAGGAGCTGACCTGCCAGTTTTTTGCGCCGCACGTCCTCCGGAAAGGCGGACAGTGACCGGCGTATGGCGGTGAGCTGACCGTAGTTGTCGAAAAACACCGCGCCGTTGACGCACTCCGCCAGGGACTGCTCCGGCGTATGAAGCCACTGCCCCAGCGTGAGAACGCCGTCGGCGGCGCCGACCTTTTCGCGGAAGAATTCCGCCGTACGCAGTACGCCGCGCCGCGCTCCGCCCACCGGCTGTAAAGCGTTCCGCCGCACGCCCATAAACTCCCGCGGCAGCTTGGCGTAGGCGCGCTCCAGCAAAAACGCGGCGCGCCGGTCCACCACGTCCTCGCCCGGGAGAAAGAGGCAGAATCCGGCCTCAAAATCGTGGTCCCGTGACACCTCGTCGTCATAGCCGAAGCACTCCGAGCCGCCCCCCGAAAGACCTGCCGCCAGATACGGCATCAGATCGGGAAACTGCTCTTGCAGCATGGGTTTTCCGTACGCCTCATAGTAGGCGCGGGACAGTTCAAGTCCGTTCATAGATCGCCTCCGCACGGCGCTGTAATTCTTCCGCGGCCAAAAAACAGCCGTAGTAGGAGAAGGAGGGGGCGCATTTTTCGCACACGAAGGCGTAGTATCCGTCCCGTGGCAGGGTGGGGTCGTCCAACAGCGCGTACGCCCGGTCGGTCAGGGCGAAGATGCGCTCCTCCGCCGCCTCCATACCCAGCTGTGCCTCCAGCGTGTTGGCGATATTCAAGCAGGTGATCGCCTGCTCCAGCTTGCCGGAAGGGACTTTTTCCATCTGCGCCATGGCCTTTTCGTAGAGCGAAAGCGCCTCGTCATACCGCTCCAGCGCCGCGCAGGTGAGCGCCATGTTGTTATAAAGACCGCCCAACAGCTCCGGCGCGGTACGGGGAAGTGACTCGTATACCGTCCGCGCCTTTTCAAACAGCGCCAGCGACCGATCGTTCTCTCCGAAAGCGTTGCAGGCGGTCGCCGCGTTGACGTAGGTGGTGCCGGCGCTGATCGTGCCGGAAAAATCCAGCTCGTCCAACAGATCCAGCGCCGCCTCCGCCGCGGCGAGGGAACGGGTCTTGTCGCCGGTTTTGCGGTAATGCCCCACCAGCTCGTTCTGGAGCATCAGCTCGCCCCGCCGGTCACCGCCCAGCCGCGCCTCCTCCAGCCAGTACAGCAGGTGCCGCTCCGCCCCGGCATAGTCCCGGCGGCTCATGTACCCGTTCATTTTTTCAATGATCCGCTGCTGCGGTACGGCTTTCACCGCCGGCGCGGCGCCGTACGGCTCGTCGCACAGTACGCACCGGGGTTCCACGTAATCCTCCGGCGGCAGAGCGCCGTTCCGATATGCCATAGACCCGATCCCTCCCGAACGTTTTTTCCATTGTACCGTGGGGCGGCGAAGATGTCAAACCAGATCCCTCCGGATCCCTGCCACCACATTTCGTACGTCCTCCATCGTCTGTACGCGGACGATCTTTTCCTTATAGTAATTGGCGTGAGCCACGCCTTTTAAGTACCAGCAGAGCTGTTTGCGGCTCTCCAGCACGGCGATGTGTTCGCCTTTATCCTGTGCCGCCAGCTCTACCTGCCGCAGCGCCGTATCGAACCGCGCCTTCAGCGGCGGCAGAGGCGGTATCTCCGCGCCCTCCAGCGCCGCCTTGGATTGCTGAAAGAGCCACGGATTGCCGAAGCACCCTCTGCCGATCATCGCCATATCCGCGCCGGTAAAGGCGAGGATATGCACCGCATCTGCGGCGGAGAACACGTCGCCGTTGGCGATCACCGGGATCCCCACCGCCTCTTTGACCTGCCGGATGGTGACCCAGTCTGCCTGTCCGCCGTACATCTGGGCACGGGTGCGCCCGTGGATCGCCACCGCCGCCACGCCGACCTGCTCCAATGCTTTCGCCAGTTCCACCGCGTTGATACTGCCCTTATCCCATCCCCGGCGCATTTTCACCGTCACCGGCACCGGCGCGGCTTTGACCACCGCCTCCGCCACCCGGACCGCCTTTTCCGCGTTCCGCATCAGGGCGCATCCGTCCCCGTTTGCCACCACCTTGTTCACAGGGCATCCCATATTGATGTCGATGAGATCCGCGCCGGAGGCCCGGGCGGCGATCTGCGCCGCCTCCGCCATGCACACCGGGTCGCTGCCGAAGATCTGGGCGGCGGCAGGGTGTTCGTCCCCGTCCAGCTTCAAAAGAGCGAGGCTTTTCCTGTCGCCGTAGCACAGCGCCTTGGCGCTGACCAGTTCCGTGCAGGTAAGCCCGGCGCCCAGCTCCCGGCAGATCCGGCGAAACGCCAGATCCGTCACGCCGGCCATAGGTGCCAGCGCCAGCTTCGATTCGATTGTCACGCCGCCGATCTGCATGGGCAAAGGCTCCTTTCGTTTCTGATACCGATTATACCACGGCCTTTGGCATAAAAAAAGAGCCGCGTTAAAAGAAAACCGGGACAGACGGATCAAAAAACCGTCTGCCCCGGTAAAACGACTCTTACAGCACCGCCACCAGAAGCCACACCGCGCCGATCACCGCCGCGCCGGATAACCCTGCCACCAGCGGCGAAATGCGCTTGGGTCGGCGCGGCACGTGGTAGCGCGTATAGCTTTTGGCGATACGCACCGCCTGGTCTACCAGCTCACGGGAGGTAACGCCGTCCCCTGCGGAGCCGTTGCGAAGAATGAAGATCGCCTGTTCAAATAATTGCGGATCGGGAGAATCCACCACGATGACCCGTCGGGAAACGCCTTTGACCACCTGCTTTGCCCTCCTTGTTCCTGTACGTAATAGGAGTATGGACAGGCAACGCGCCGCTTATACCTGCCGGGCGCCTTTTTTATCTCCCACCTGCAGGATCATCACGGCGCAGTCGTCCTGACCGCCCGTGCGTTCCTGTGCCTGACGCAGCACCAACTGCGCCAGTTCCTGGGCGCTGTTGCCGTGCCAGGTTGCCAGGAGCTGCTGGAGCCATTCGTCGCTGTCAGCGTCCGCCACGCCGTCGGAGATCATCACGAAATAGCTCTCCGGCAGTAACTGCAAGCGTGACTGCTCCGGCGGCTGATCCTGCAATCCTGCCGGCAAACTGGCGGAGTTGATGCGGCTGACCGTGCCGGTCCGCTTGACGTAGGACGGCGCGGCGCCGTATTTATACACCTCGGCGCTGCCGTTGTGGCGGTGCAGTGCCAGCAGATCCAGCGTGGTGTAGCTGTCGGACTGCTCGCCCCGAAGCTGCATGGCGGAGTTGAGGGTTTTCAGCGCCGGCTCCGGCTCTATGCCGGAGGCGAGGAACTGCCGCAGCAGCCGGGCGGTCATGGCGGACTCGTGGTGTGCCGCCGCGCCGCTTCCCATGCCGTCGGAGAGCAGGAGATAGAGCACGTCCCCCACCTCAAAGACCTCCAGATGGTCGCCGCACAGCGATTCGCCCGATTTGGGGCGGATGGCGGTCCCCACCTGATACCCCAAAGACGAGCTGACGTTTGCCACGGCGTGTACCGCCGTGCCGGAGAGCGCCTCGCCCAACTGGCGGTACTGCTCCTGAGCCTGCCGCCGCATTTCCGTCAGGCGGTTGTGATACTGCTTACGGGTGAGAAACGCCCGCAGTTCGCCGTTGAGGGTGTTGAGAAATTCGGCAAACCGCACGCAGCGGCAGGAGAAATAGGAGGGGAAATCGTCGGCGGCGGCCTGCCCGCGCTGTAAGAGCTTGGGGCAGGCGTCGTTAAAGGCGGTATAGGTGCTGTTGTAATTCTTATGCCAGCACTCCCGGCACAGCACGCAATCCCGGCAGATCTGATCGGCGGTGCGGTCGAACAGCACCGCCGGATTTTCCGGCGGCGGCGGCACGGTGCCGCGAAAAAAACTGTCGTAGAGGGAGCGCAGGGCGTCCGCCGGCTGTGGCGCGTCCGCCGCCCGGCCGTGCCGTGGCGATCCGGCGCGTTCGGCCTCGCGCCGCCGTCGCAGGAAAAAAGAACAGAGCATGGCGCATACCGCCGTCTCGCACAGGATCGCCGCCGGCAGATCGGCGCGGAACAGCACCGACACCACGCCGGCGCTCAGGCAGAACACGCCGGTACGCACCGTCCACGGCATACGGCGGCAGGCGGCGAAGGCGGCGGCGGCACAGCCGTACACCGCGCATAAGATCGGCTCGCCGCCGGAGCGTGACAGATCCAGAAGGAGCCCCACTCCGGCGCTCCACACCACGCTGTCTCCCATCGGCAGGGACCACGCCAGATACACCACCAGCGCCGTCGCCGCCATTCGCCCCGGCGAGAGCTCCATAGACGGCAGAAGATCGACAAGGGCCACCGCCGCGCCTGCGATCAACAGCCGGACGGCGTGGGGCGTCGGCTTTGTCCACAGTGTGCGCCAGTGCCAAAGGCACAGCGCCAGCACCGTCAGTGACGCGAAGCACAGCGTCCACTGCCAGGCACTGCGCTCCAGAAGGTACACGGATTGCACCAGCAGCGTCACGCTCACCGCCAGCGCGGGTCGGAACGATGCCCGTTCGTACAGCCGCGTGCCGGAGAAGAACAGGTTGGCGGCGTAGAGTAAAACGGCGGCGGCGACTTGGCGCAGACCCGGCTGAAAATCCAGAAACGCCCAGGCGCCGCCTGCGGCGCCCAGCAGGGACAAAAGCCCCGGCAGACCCGTCCCGGCGGATGCCACCGCCGCCAGCGCAAAGGGGGCGTACAGACCGCGCAGATGGGCGGCGGACAGGCAAAACGGCAGTACGCACTGGAGAAACGGCACCGCCAGCGATTTGAAGCGGCGCAAAAAACGGCGTGGAGAAAATTGTTTCATACGGCTTGTCCTCCTTTGCTCCTATTGTACGGGCAAAGGGGCGTCGAATACGGTCGGGTAATAGAAAAAACGGGTCGGGAAACAAAATTTCCCGACCCGAAAACCGTTTTATCCCTGTGCGAAATACGCCTGTGCCGCGGCGATATCCGCTTCGAGTTGCCGCTGGAGCGCTTCAACGGATTCAAACCGCCGCTCCGGACGCACCCGGCGGAGAAACTCCAGACGCAGCGGCTGACCGTAGAGGTCGCCGGAGAAGGACAGCAGGTGTGTCTCCACCCACGTCTCCTGCGTGTCGGACACGGTGGGCCGCGTGCCCACGTTGGTCACCCCCGGCAGTACCAGCCCCTCCGGCGTTACCGCGCGGCTGAGGTATACGCCGCCGGCAGGAAGCAGTACGCCTTCCGGCGGCTTGATATTCACCGTCGGCACGCCTATGGTGCTGCCCAGACGTCTGCCGTGGCACACGGTCTGCCGCAGGCAGTGAGGATGCCCTAAAAACCGCGCCGCCTGCTCCACCTCGCCGGCACGCAGCAGCGCGCGGATATGAGTGGAGCTGACGGTGATGCCGTCCACCTCCACACGGGGAATGATGTCACAGCCCAGACCGTGCCGGGCGCAGTATTCCTGCAAAAACGCCGGCGTTCCCTCGTTGCGGTGACCGAAACGGTAGTCGTGTCCGGCGACCAGATGGACGGCGCCGTACTCCTCACGCAGAAGATCCAGGAACGATTCCCGGCTCCGGGTCATCATGGAGTGGTCGAAGGGCGCCGCCGTCACGCGTACGATGCCGTACAGCCGGCGCATCAGGTCGATCCGGTCGTCCACCGTGTTGATCAGCGGTACCGCCGCGCCGGTGACCACCGCCTTCGGCGGCCGGTCGAAGGTAAACGCGCCGGGCACGGCGCCCAGCGCCCCGGCGACCTCACAGGTGCGGCGCAGCAACGCCCCGTGCCCCAGATGTACGCCGTCGAAAAAGCCGAGGGCGATCACGGTTGTATCGTTGTTCAAAGTGATTCACGCTCCGAAAAAGTTTTTCAGCGAAGTCATCACGCCGTTTTCCAGGCGGCTCAAACACAAAAACGTCCCGTCCGCGCCGTAGACGCGGTACACGCCTTCCTCCCCCTCCGCGGAAAAGGGATTGCCGTTGCGGCAAAGCTGTTCCTGCCGCGGCGAGGCGATGCGGTAGGCGCCGTAGGCGCTGAAGAGGGAATCCACCGGCAGCAAAAGGGCGGCGCCTTCCGCCTCGATTTGGGACAGCGTGTGGCAGTCTTTGAGATAAAACCCCGCCGCCATGGTGCGCCGAAGGGACGCCATACAGCCGCCGCATCCCAGCGCCGCGCCGATATCGTGGCAGAGCGTGCGAACGTAGGTGCCTTTCGAGCAGTGGATCCGCAGGGCAAAGTCGGTGGGGGAGAGCTGCTGTGTCAGCTCCAGCGCGAACACGGTGATCCGCCGCGGCTGGCGGGATACCTCGCGTCCCTTTCGCGCCAGATCATAGAGCTTCTGCCCGTTGATCTTGATGGCGCTGTACATGGGCGGTATCTGGTCGATCTCCCCCCGAAACCGTGAAAGGACGTCCTCAAGCTGTGCCGGAGTGACGCTCACGGCGTGTTGCGCCAGTACCGTGCCGGAGGTATCCTGCGTGTCCGTCACGGTGCCGAGGCGCAGTACCGCCTCATAGATCTTCTCGCCGCCCTCGGCAAAGCTGACGGCGCGTGTCGCCTGCCCTGCGAACACCGGCAGAACGCCGGTGGCCATCGGGTCCAGCGTTCCGGCGTGACCGATCCGCCTGGTCTGCAAAATGCCACGCAGTTTGGCGCACACGTCCATAGACGTCCAGCCTGCCGGCTTGTCCACGAGCAAGATGCCGTCCGCCATCTATGCCTCCTCCGCCGCCACAGCGGCCAAAATGGCGTCCTTCACCTCAGGCAGAGTGCCTTCCACCGTCGCGCCGGCGGCGCCGCGGTGTCCTCCGCCGCCCAGCCGGGCGCACACGTCGGAGGCGTTGATCCGGAAGCCGGAGCGCACGGAGATCTTCACAACGCCCGGCCGAAGCTCCCGCAGGGTAATGCCGCAATCCACGCCCTCTACCTGGGAGACGAGGGAGGCGAGATCTTCAACGTCCGCTTCCGTGGCGTGGAGCTCCTCCCGTAAGGCGAGGGGGATCTCCATCACCGCCACCCGTCCGCCGTCATGGAGCGTCATGCCGGATATCATGCGGCTTTCCATGGCAAGACGGGTCTTGCTCTTCGTGCGGAACAGAGTCTTGTTCACCGTCGCCACCTGCGCCGCATCCAGCACCTCCAACAGCGCCGCGGCGATCCGGTGGGTAGCGGCGGTGGTGTTGGAATACACGAAACAGCCCGTGTCGGTGGAGATCGCCACGTAGAGCGGCAGGGCGATCCGGGGCGTGATGGGCGTCAACAGCCGGACGATCTCATAGACCACCTCGCCAGCCGCCGCCGCCTCGCCGTCCAGACAGATCCGCGGCGCGAAGGGGCGGTGAGAGCTGTGATGGTCGATGGCGAGGGCGATGGAGTCGGCGTAGGGGAGGGCGTTTTCCGGCAGAAGATGTGCATCGGCGATATCCGCCGTCACCACAGACCTCGGCTCCCAGCCCTCCGGCGCCAGATACGGCGCGGCATAGGGGGCGTAGGTGGCGGTCAGCTCCGGGTTGGGGAGGAGATACGCCGTTTTCCCCAGATCGCGCAGCGCCTGACACAGCGCCGCGGCGCTGCCCACGGTGTCGCCGTCGGGGCGGACGTGGGTCAACAGCAGTATACCGTCCTGTGCCTTAAGAAAGGCGGCGGTTTCCTGAATCGTCATCATTTCTGATCCTCCGGCAATACAATATCGGCATTGGCGGGATTGGCGGGCTTCACGTGGTGGAGCATCTCCAGGATATGTGCGCCGTGGGCGATGGAATCATCGGCGAAAAACTGAAGCTCCGGCGTATAGCGCAGACCCAGGCGACTGCCCAGCTCACGCCGCAGATACGGCGCGGCGGACTTGAGTCCCCGCATGAGGTCCTTTTCATTGGTCCTGTCCATCGCGCTGATATAGATCCGGGCGCAGCGCAGATCGCCGGTGGTATCCACGTGTGTCACGGTGAGCATAGCGCCGCTCACACGGGGATCTTTCACGGTGCGAAGCAGGGCGGACAGCTCCTGCTGGATCTCGGCGTTGATGCGCCCGATTCGATTGGATGCCATAGGACTCGCTTCCTTTCATGGTATAAAGTGAAAGTACGGGCGGACGCAAACGCTCCGCCCGTACACCGTTTATTGCTGGATCTCCTCCATGGTAAAGGCTTCGATCACGTCGCCTTCCTTGATGTCGTTGAACTTCTCGATGGAAAGACCGCACTCGTAACCGGCGACCACTTCCTTCACGGAGTCCTTGAACCGCTGGAGCGACGCCAGAACGCCTTCGTGTACCACGATGCCGTCCCGTACCAGGCGCACCTGGCAATCCTTGCGCTGTACCTTGCCGTCTGTCACGTAACAGCCTGCCACGGTACCCACGCCGGAGACTTTGTAGGTCTGACGCACCTCGGCGTGACCCAGCAGCAGCTCCCGGAACTTGGGTGAGAGCATACCCTTCATGGCGGCTTCGATCTCATTGATCGCGTCGTAGATCACGCGGTACATCCGCATATCCACGTTGGAACGGGCGGCGCTGTCCCTGGCGGCGTTGTCGGGGCGAACGTTGAAGCCCACGATGATCGCCTGTGAGGTAGCCGCCAGCATCACGTCGGATTCGTTGATGGCGCCGACGCCGCCGTGGATAACGCGCACACGCACCTCGTCGTTGCTGATCTTTTCCAGCGAGGAGCGTACCGCCTCCACGCTGCCCTGTACGTCCGCCTTGACGATCAGGTTCAGATTCTTCATCTCGCCTGCCTGGATCTGGCTGAACAGATCCTCCAGCGACACCTTGGTGACCGGTGCGTTGGCCTTGGCCTTCTCCTCCGCCTTGCGCTGTTCCACCAGCTCGCGCGCCAGCTTCTCATCCGCCACGGCGTTGAAGGTGGCGCCGGCGGACGGCGCCTCGCTCAATCCGGTGATCTCCACCGGCACGGAGGGTCCTGCGGAGGTGATACGCTGACCCTGATCGCCGATCATGGCGCGCACGCGACCCACGCCGGTACCGGCGATGATGATGTCGCCCTGTTTGAGGGTGCCGTTTTGCACCAGCAGCGTCGCCACGGGGCCGCGACCCTTGTCCAGCCGCGCCTCGATCACCGTGCCCTGTGCGGCGCGGTTGGGGTTGGCTTTCAGCTCACCCACCTCGGCGGTCAGCGTCAGCATTTCCAGCAGCGTGTCAACACCCATACCGGTCTTGGCGGAGATGGGACACACGATGGTGTCGCCGCCCCACTCCTCGCACACCAGACCGTATTCGGTGAGCTGTTGTTTGATCCGCTCCGGATTTGCCTCCGGCTTATCCATCTTGTTGATGGCGACGATGATGGGGATCTCCGCCGCCTTGGCGTGGTTGATGGACTCGATGGTCTGGGGCATGATGCCGTCCTCGGCGGCGACCACCAGAATCGCGATATCCGTCACCATGGCGCCCCGGGCGCGCATGGAGGTGAACGCCTCGTGACCGGGGGTATCCAAAAACGTAATGGGTTTGCCGTTCACCTGCACCTGATAGGCGCCGATGTGCTGGGTGATGCCGCCGGCCTCGCCGGAAGCCACGTGGGAATTGCGGATATAGTCCAGCAAACTGGTCTTGCCGTGGTCCACGTGACCCATGACCACCACCACCGGCGCACGGGGGACCAGATCCTCTTCCGCGTCCTGGTGATCGTCGATCAACTGCTCCTCAATGGTGACCACCACTTCTTTTTCCACCCGGCAGCCCATTTCCTCGGCGATGATGGCGGCGGTATCGAAGTCGATCATCTGGCTCAAAGAAGCCAGCACGCCGTTTTTCATCAGGCACTTGACCACCTCGGCGCCGGTCTTTTTCATGCGGCTTGCCAACTCGCCCACGCTGATCTCGTCCGGGATCTGCACGGTAACGGGCGTCTTTTTGATGATCTCAAGCTGGAGCCGGCGCATACGGTCGGCCTCCTCCTGCCGGCGCTTATTGGCGCCGAAGGTGCCCTGTTGCCGCTGGCGGCTGTTGCGGAATTTCTCTTTGCCCTGCACCTGCTGATCCCGGCGACCGCCGCCCATACGGGCGTTGCGTCCTTCCGCCATATCCTGCAGGCGCTCGTCGTACTTATCCAGATTCACGTTGGCGGCCTTACGGGTATCCACCACCTTGGTCTGGGGCACGCGGGACGCCGGCTGGGTATGCTCCGCCTTCGGTTTTTTCTCCGGGCTCTTGGCGGCGCCGGCGCCGCCGGACGCCTCCGCCGCGGGCGCGGACTTCTTCTCCGCCTCCGGCGCCGGCTGGGGCGCGGGTTCTTCTTTTTTCTTCTCACCGGGAGCGGCGCCCTCGGCAAAGATCTCCACGATACTGGCGATCTGGTTATGCTGTGTGAGATACTCGAAGATCACCGAAAGCTCGGCGTCCTCCAGCACCTGCATGTGGTTTTTCGGCGTTTGGGCGTATTGGGTCAGGATCTCCGTGATCTGCTTGGTGGGCACACCGAAATCCTTCGCCACCTCGTGTACTCTGTATTTGCTGCCTGCGCTACCCAAATTGAGCCACCTCCATCTCAGTGATACGAACGCGCCGCAAGTGCGCGGATGTTACGTTGTCTTGCGTCCCTTATCAGGACACGCACCGGTGTTCCGGCGCAGTTTTTTTTGCCGCCGCTTCCGGGCACGCTGTGAAAGCGCCGCCAAATGGCGCGCCGTTTCGCCGTAAGACGCCTCGTCGCGTGATGCCAGTTTTCCGGCAATGGCGGCGGCAAAACCGAAATCGGTCACGGCGAGCATCGCCACGTCGGCATATCCCAGCGCGTGACCCAGCTCGGCTTTTGTAAGCGCCACCGTCAGAAGCGGACACTTGCCCGCCTCGGCAAAGACCGATGCCCGACGGGAAGAGGAATCCGCCGCGTCCGCCGCTGCCAGCAGGAGCCGCGCCTTCTTATCCCGCGCCGCCGCGCCGGTCGCCTCTTCGCCCACGGCAACGCGGCCCGCCTTGCGCGCCAGACCGATCAACGACAAGATCTCTTCCAACTTACGCCTCCTGCGCCAGCTGTGCTTCCAGCGCCTCATATACCGCGTCGGGGATCTGTGTCTCCAGCGCCCGTTCCAGCGCCCGTGATTTGCGCGCCTTGGCAAGGCACGCGCCGTCCGGGCAGAGATACGCGCCCCGACCGGAGAGCTTACCCGTCCGATCCGCCGCGATCGTCCCGTCCGGCGTCCGCACGACGCGCAGAAGCGAGCGTTTCTCTTTCATCGCCCGGCAACCGACGCATTGCCGTTGGGGGAGTTTCTTTACTTTTTGCATTTCAAAGAGCCCTCCCGCGTGGTTTTATGCACTCAATCCCGGAAGGATTCCGGCTTGATGTCGATCTTATACCCGGTGAGCCGCGCCGCCAGACGGGCGTTTTGACCCTCCTTGCCGATGGCAAGGGA
>DBWU01000056.1 GCA_002309395.1 Oscillospiraceae bacterium UBA1230 | reverse complement strand
CCAATATGTATTGTAGTCCTACAGGGAGGACGTAAATTTTTCCCGCTTGCCTATTGCATTTTTGGAAAAACTGTGATAACATAGCTTTTACGCTGATAAATGTGCCGTTTGGCATGGAATACGGTTAAAGGAGTTTCCGATATGATGATTTTCATTACGATTTTACAGCTTCTCGTGGGTCTGATCCTGACCGCGATGGTGCTGTTCCAGTCCGGCAAGAGCCAGGGTCTGTCCGGCGCGATCGGCGGCATCGCCGACAGCTACATGGCAAAGAGCAAGGCAAAGTCGCTGGACGCCAAGCTCGCCAGAGCCACCAAGTGGGTCGGCGCCGCCTTCATCGTGCTGACGCTGGCGCTCAACTGCATGGTCGCCGCCGGCCTGTAAGAGATTCCAAACGGAAAGCCGCCTCTTTTGAGGCGGCTTTTTTATGCGATCGGCCCGTCAATCCGGGTCCTGCACCGTCAGCGTGATGCGGATGCGCCGGTATGCGTCGCCCTCCGGGGATTCATAGTAAAACACGATATGCCCCGGCAGCAGCAGGGGATCGTCCGTGAAAAAAACGTATCCGCTCTCTTCCTCGGCAATGCACTCCAGCACGAAGAAGCTGTCCTCCCGCTGGCAATAGAGCCCCTCCGGATACACTCTGTCCCGCGCCGCCGCCCTGTTCTCCTCCGTCATCCCGTCCAGATACGTCCGCTCCGTCAGAACGATATAGGCGCTTTGCTGCGGATCCCACTCCACACCGGTGACAGCCAACGTGGCGCCGTTCTCCAGCAGGATGCGCTGACCCATCGCAGTCTGTATCTCGCAGTCCGACGCCTGCCACTGACTGTAAGGCAGTTCTTCGGCATACTCCGTTTCCTGCTCCGGCTCATCGGTCTGCGATTCGTCCGAATCGCCCAGCATCTGCGACACGCTGGTGGCGATGATCACCACCATGACCACCAGGATCACGGTGCCGAGGGAGGGCTGTTTCGCCTGTTTCTTTCCGCCGGACGGGGCGGTCTGCGCCGGAGCGGCGGTTTTCCACTCGCCGCTTTGCGCGGAGGCGGTCTTCGGGGCGCGGTACTGCCGAGCCTGCTCCTCATGGCACTCCTTCGTTTCAAAACACACCTTGTCACTGCCGCCGCCGTGCCGGGCAAAGGAATCGTCGGTCATGTGGCGCACCGTGCCGTCGGCGTCCACCTTCTCGCGGACGGGGGGACGATTATACGCACCGCACCTGGGGCAGCAACCCTCTTTCTCGTAGCGATAAAACGCGCCGCAACCTTTACAGCGAATCGTTGCCATCGTTCCATACCTCCTTTGACTGATGCTATTCTACCACACTGCGGCGGCGGTGTCTATCTCCTTTCGCCTGCGGATATGGCGCGGCGGCGGTTTTTTCGGCAGCTTGCCGCTGCGCGATGCAAAAACACCCTTTTCTATGGGCTCAAACCATAGAAAAGGGTGTTTTCCCTGTGTAACCGGCTTTCTTATTTGACCAGCTCGATCACAGCCGTCTCGGCGGCGTCGCCGCGACGGACGCCGGTGCGAACGATACGGGTATATCCGCCGTTGCGCTCGGCATACTCCGGCGCGATCTGCTTGAACAGCTTGTTGGCAACGTCCTCTCTGGTGATGAACGCCAGAGCCTGACGATAGGCCGCCAGATCGCCCTTCTTGCCGAGGGTGATCATCTTTTCAGCCATGGGCTTGATCTCCTTGGCGCGGGTGATGGTGGTCTCCATCCTGCCGTTATCCAGAAAATCGGTGACCTGCTGACGGAGCATCGCTCTGCGCTGATCCGTGGTCTTGCCGAGTTTACGAGTTCCGGGCATTTCAGTTTCCTCCTTGTCAGGATCTTCCGCGTGGAGCGCGAAAGTCAGTTGTTTTCTTCGCTGGCCAGGCTCAAACCCATCATCGCCAGCTTGTTGATGACTTCCTCCAGAGACTTGCGTCCCAGATTGCGTACCTTCATCATCTCATCCTCGGTCTTGGAGATCAGATCCTCCACCGTGTTGATGTTGGCGCGTTTGAGGCAGTTGAAGCTGCGGACGCTGAGATCCAGCTCCTCGATGGTCAGCTCCAGCACCTTATCCCGCTGATCGGCAGGCTTTTCCACCACGGTGGACTTGTCGCCCAGCGTGTCGCTCAAGTCGGTGAACAGTGCGAAATGATCGCACAGGATCTTGGCGCCCAGCGACACGGCGTCACGGGCGGAGATGGTATTGTCTGTCCACACTTCCAGCGTCAGCTTGTCGAAGTCGGTCATGTTCCCCACACGGGTGTTCTCCACCGTGTAGTTGACCTTGTACACCGGCGTATACATGGAGTCGATGGGGATCACGCCGATCACGCCGCCCCGCAGCGCCTTGTTCTGGTCGGCAGACACATAGCCGCGGCCGTGGCTCAAGGTGATCTCCATGCTCAACGTGCCGCCTACGTCCAGCGTGGCAATGTGCAGGTCGGGATTCAGGATCTCTACCTCTCCGTCGCCTTTGATGTCGCCCGCCGTCACTTCACAGGGGCCGGCGGCTTCGATGAACACCGTCTTGGGCGCGTCACTGTGCAGCTTGACCAGCAGCTCCTTGACGTTCAAAACGATCTCGGTCACGTCCTCTTTCATGCCGGGGACGGTGGAAAACTCGTGCTGTACACCGGCGATCTTGATGCTGGTGGCAGCCGTACCGGGCAGGGACGAAAGCATGACGCGGCGCAGGGCATTGCCCAGCGTCCTGCCGTAGCCGCGCTCCAGCGGCTCGATCACGTACTTCCCGTAGGAAGTATCGCCGGGTGCTTCGATACACTCGATTTTGGGCTTCTCAATTTCGATCATGCAGTACCCTCCTTCATTCTCATTACGGCGCGATCTGTGCCGCGCCTGTTCGGTTCCGTGTGTGCTCGAGGGTTACGCCACATTAGCGGGAGTACAACTCAACGATGAGGTGCTCCTCAATGGGCATATCAATGTCCTCACGGGCGGGCATCTTGGTAACGGTACCCTTTAAGGCGTTCTTCTCACGCTCCAACCACTGAGGAACCGTCACCAGCGGCGCATCCTCACCCATCAGGCGCTTGAACGCCACGGAAGAACGGCTGCTTTCCTTGACCTCAATGACGTCACCCACGCGAACCAGATAGGAGGGGATGTTGACCTTCTGTCCGTTCACAGTGAAATGGGCATGATTCACCAACTGACGCGCCTCACGACGGGTCATGGCAAAGCCCAGACGGTATACCACGTTGTCCAGCCGACGCTCGACCAGCGTCAACAGGTTCTCGCCGGTCTTGCCGGGCATGTGGGAAGCCTTCTCGTAGTACATATGGAACTGCTTCTCCAGAATGCCGTACACGAACTTGACCTTCTGCTTCTCGTTGAGCTGGATGGCATACTCGCTCTTCTTCTTTCTCATCTGGCCGCCGGGATTGCGCTTGGTTTCCTTCTTCGCGTATCCCATCACGGTAGGAGAAATACCCAGCGCCTTGCAACGCTTGGCGACAGGCTGCATATTCTTAGCCATACTCTATACTTCCTCCTTCTTCAACTTACACGCGGCGGCGCTTCGGGGGGCGGCAGCCGTTGTGGGGAATGGGCGTGACGTCCTTGATCATGGTCACTTCCAGACCCACCGCCTGCAAGGCGCGAATGGCAGCCTCACGACCCTGGCCGGGACCCTTTACGAAGACCTCAACGGTCTTCAGCCCGTATTCCATCGCCGCTTTGGCGGCGGTTTCAGCGGCGCTCTGTGCGGCAAAGGGAGTGGATTTCTTGCTTCCGCGGAAGCCCAGACCGCCGGAGGACGCCCAAGACAGTGCGTTGCCCTGCGCGTCAGTAACGGTCACCATGGTGTTGTTGAAGGAAGAACGGATATGAACCTGTCCCTTTTCAACGTTTTTCTTTTCACGGCGGCGGCGAACTACTTTCTTACCGCTTTTCACAGTAGCCATAGTCGATTCTTCCCTCCTTACTTCTTCTTATTGGCAATGGTCTTCTTGGGACCCTTGCGGGTGCGTGCGTTGGTCTTGCTGCGCTGACCGCGCACGGGCAGTCCGCGACGATGACGGGTGCCGCGATAGCAGCCGATCTCCGTCAGACGCTTGATATCCAGCGCTACCTGACGGCGAAGATCGCCTTCCACCACATAACCGTCTACCGCCTCACGGAGCTTGGCCTCGTCGCTCTCGGTCAGATCCTTTACGCGGGTGTCGGGGTTAATGCCTGTCTTCGCCAGGATGTCCTGGGCGGTCTTTCTGCCAATACCGTAGATATAAGTCAAACCGATTTCGATTCGCTTATCCTTGGGCAGGTCAATACCGGCAATACGTGCCATACTTTTAAAGCACCTCCACTTTCTACTTAGCCCTGTCTCTGCTTATGCTTCGGATTCTCGCAAATCACCATTACACGGCCTTTGCGGCGAATGATCTTGCATTTCTCGCACATGGGCTTCACGGACGGTCTAACTTTCATGTTTTGTACCTCCTACTTACTGCGCCAGGTGATCCGACCACGGGTCAGATCGTAGGGCGACATTTCCACGGTCACCTTGTCACCCGGCAGAATCCTGATGAAATTCATTCTGAGCTTTCCGGAAATATGCGCTAATATCGTGTGTCCATTTCCAATGTCTACCTGGAATGTGGTGTTGGGCAGTGATTCTACGACCACGCCTTCCACTTCGATCATATCGGATTTTGCCAAGTTACGATCCCTCCTGGTCTTGATTACCGCTGCCGATGGCAGCAATGGCTTTGCGAAGCTCGCTGTTGGTGACTTTTTCGTCGCTTTGGATCTTACGGGCGATGGCGCCCTCGCCGTGAGCTACAAAAACCGCGTGTTTGCGCCGCTTGCGCTTGGGCGATTCGATCCGCCGCTTCTTGCCGTCCGCCAATACCAGGAAGTCACCCTCCGTGGCAAGGACAAAGAACAGGCTGCCCTGATCTCTGCCGGCAACGGCTCTTACGATGTCTGATTTGGCAATGTCCATACTCACACCAACGATTTCTCGGGATCCGTCAGGATCTCCGGCTCACCTGCCGTGATCAAAATGGTGTTTTCATAGTGGGCGGAACACTTCCCGTCCGCCGTTTTTACCGTCCAGCCGTCGCTCATCTGGATGATCGACGCGCTGCCGGCGTTCACCATCGGTTCCACGGCAATGGTCATGCCACGCAGAAGACGGCGTCCATGACCGGCCTCACCGTAATTGGGCACCTCCGGGTCCTCATGCATCCGTTGACCGATGCCGTGTCCGACGTACTCGCGCACGATGCTGAAACCCTGCGACTCCACGTAACTCTGCACCGCGTGGGAAATATCCCCGATCCTGCCGCCTTCTCTGGCATATTTGATGCCTTCAAAGAAGCTTTGCTGCGTCACGCGGATCAGACGCATCGCCTCATCGGATACCTCCCCGCAGGGATAGGTCCCGGCGCAATCGCCGTGGTAACCGCCGATGTAGGCCCCTACGTCTACGCTGACGACGTCACCCTCGCGCAGGACCCGTTTGCCGGGAATGCCGTGGATGATCTCATCGTTCACGCTGACGCACACGCTGGCAGGATAGCCGTTGTAGTGCAGGAAGGACGGAGTGGCGCCCTGTGACTGGATGAAGTGAAACACTGCTTCATCAATTTGATGGGTTGTTACGCCGGGTCTTACCATTTCCCGTGCCACAGCACGGGCAGCCGCGGTAATTTTACCGGCCCGGCGCATCCATTCGATCTCGCGGCTGGATTTCAGCGTGATCATACACTGCCCTCCAGCGCTGCGAGGATCGCCTGCGTGGTCGCCGCCACCTGGCCGCGATCCGACACAGTTTTCAGAATCCCGCGGGCCTCGTAGAAACCCTTGAGAGGTTCTGTCTCTTTATGATAGACCGCCAAACGGTCCAGAACCGTTTCCGGTGTATCATCTTTGCGCTGTACCAGCGCGCCGCCGCAGGTGTCACATACGCCCTCGACCTTGGAGGGAACGTGGACGACGTGATAGCTGGCACCGCAGCTTTCGCATACGCGACGGCCGCTCATCCGCCGGACGATCTTCTCGTCCGGGATCTCAATGGCGACCACCGCGTCAAATCTGATCCCTGCCGCCTCCAGCGCCTCAGCCTGGGCGATGGTGCGGGGCACACCGTCGAGAATATAGCCGGCGGCACAGTCGCCTTGCTCAAGCCGTTCCCGGATCACGCCGATGATGACGTCATCCGGCACCAGATGCCCGGCGTCCATGTACGCTTTGGCTTGCAGACCCACCGGCGTGCCGTTCTTGATCGCCGCGCGCAGGATATTTCCCGTTGAGATCGTGGGGATACCCAGCTCCTTCTTCAGGATCTCCGCCTGCGTTCCCTTGCCGGCGCCGGGGGCGCCTAAAAGGATCAGTTTCATGCGGCACCTCTTACTCAAGGAAACCCTTGTACTGACGCATCAGCATCTGGGATTCCAGCGCCTGCACCGTTTCCAGCGCCACGCCTACCACGATGATGACGGACGTACCGCCGATGGCGAGGCCGGCGTTATCCACGATCCTGCCGATGATCAGCGGCAAAATCGCCACGATACCCAGATACACCGCGCCGAAGAGGGTGATCTTATTGAGCACCTTGCGGATGAAGTCGGCGGTGGGCTTGCCCGGACGGAAACCGGGAATGAAGCCGCCGTTCTTCTTGAGGTTGTTGGAGATCTCCACCGGGTTGAACTGGATGGTGGAGTAGAAATAGCTGAAGCCGATGATCATGAGGAAATAGACCAGCATGTAGGGCACCGACTTGCTGTCGATCGCCTGCAGCAGCCCGTACCAGAAGGTACCCTCCGACGGCGTTTTGAAGAACGCGCCGATGGTGGCGGGCAGCATGGCGATGGACTGGGCAAAGATGATGGGCAGAACGCCGGACATATTCACCTTCATGGGAAGCGTCGATGATTGACCGCCGTACATCTTCCGACCCACCTGCCGCTTGGCGTACTGCACCGGGATGCGGCGCTCCGCGCCGTTGACCCAGGTGATCAGCACGATCAGCGCCAGCATACCGACGATCACCAGCGCCGCCATCCACCATGCCAGCGTCCCGGCGCGCAGGCCGGAGATCATCTGACCCACCATGGTGGGCACGCGGCTCAAAATGCCGGCAAACAGGATCATGGAGATACCGTTGCCGATACCGAACTCGGTGATCTGTTCGCCCATCCACATAACGAAGGCACTGCCTGCGATGAAGGATACGATGATCACCAGCGCCGCCCAGAAGTTGGAAACGGTGAGGATGCCGTAGTTCTTCATCATCATGTAGTAGCCCCAGCCCTGCAGAATGGCGATGGCAATGGTGGCATACCGGGTGATGGACTGGATCTTCTTCTTGCCCTCTTCGCCGCCGTCCCGCGCCAGACGCTCCAGGGCGGGAATGGCGATGGTGAGGAGCTGGATGATGATGGAGCTGTTGATGTACGGCTGTACGCCCAGCGCAAAGATGGTGGCGTTGGCAAACGCACCGCCGGACATCACGTTGTAGAGCCCCAATACCGTGGTGCTGAGCTGATCAATGTAGTTGTTCAGCAGCGCCGTGTCCACGTACGGCGTGGGAATGGCGTTGCCGATACGGAAGATCAGCAGAATCAGCGCGGTAAAGACGATCTTCTTGCGAAGCTCAGGGATCCCCCATGCCTTGCGAATCGTTTGGATCACGTCAAATCACCTCTGCCTTTCCACCGGCCGCCTCGATCGCTTCCTTAGCAGCCTGGGAAAAAGCATTCGCTTGTACGGTCACCTTCTTGCTCACGCTGCCGTTTGCAAGAACTTTGTAGCCGTACTCACACTTGCTCAGGATCCCCTTGGCAAGCAGAGCCTCCGCGGTGACGGTCTCGCCGTCCTCAAACTTGTTGAGGGCGCTCAGGTTGATGATCTCCAGAGGTTTTGCAAAGATGTTGTTGAAGCCGCGCTTGGGGATACGGCGCGCCAAAGGCATCTGACCGCCTTCAAAGCCGATACGGGTGCCGCCGCCGCTGCGGGCCTTCTGGCCCTTATGACCGCGACCCGCCGTCTTGCCGTTGCCGGAACCGGCGCCGCGACCCTTGCGGTAGGCTTCCTTGGTGGAACCGGCTGCGGGAGATAATTCATGCAGTTTCATTCTCTCGCACCTCCTTATTCTTCTTCGGTCACCTGCAGCAGGTAACCGATCTTGGCAATTTTGCCGCGGGTCTGGTCGTTGTCGGGCTGCACGGTGGCGTCGCCGATCTTTCTCAAACCCAGAGAGTGGGCAGTGGCAATATGCTTATCCAGCCTGCCGTTAAGGCTCTTAACGAGCTTGATGTTCAAATTCGCCATGATGCCCCTCCTTAACCTACGACCTCGTCCACGGACTTGCCGCGGGTACGGGCGACCTCTTCCGGTGTGCGCAGCGCCTTGAGACCTTCGAAGGTGGCGGCAACCACGTTCACCGCGGTGTTGGAACGCAGGCACTTGGTACGGATGTCCTTGATGCCGGCGGCTTCCATGATGATACGCACCGGGCCGCCGGCGATCACGCCGGTACCGGGAGCGGCGGGCTTCATCAACACGCGGCCCGCGCCGGCTTCACCGATCACCTCGTGGGGAATGGTGGAACCGGACAGCGCAATGTTGATCATGTTCTTCTTAGCGTCCTCAATGCCCTTGCGGATGGCTTCCGGCACTTCGGCGGCTTTGCCAAGACCGAAACCGACCTTGCCCTTACCGTCGCCTACCACCATCAGAGCGGAGAACTTCATAACACGGCCGCCCTTGACTGTCTTGGACACGCGGTTCGTGGCGACGACCCGCTCTACAAATTCGCTGGGTTCTTTTTCAAATCTTGCCATTGTCAGTTGTCCTCCTCCCTTAGAATTCCAGGCCGCCCTCACGGGCGCCTTCCGCCAGCTCCGCTACGCGGCCGTGGTACAGGTAACCGCCGCGGTCGAACACGACCTTGTCGATCCCCTTCGCCTTGCACCGCTCGGCTACCAGCTTACCCACAGCGCGGGCGGCGGTCTTGTTGCCGCCGTTGCCCTCGATCTCCTTGTCCAGAGAGGACGCGGACACCAGCGTGTTGCCGGCCACGTCGTCGATCACCTGGGCATAGATGTTCTTCTCACTGCGAAACACGTTCAAACGGGGACGCTCGGGAGTGCCGGACACCTTGGCGCGGACTCTCTTATGGCGCTTCAAACGCTGAGCGTTTGTATCAGGTCTTTTAATCATATCGGCACACCTCCTTACTTCTTGGCACCGGTCTTACCGACCTTGCGGCGGATGACTTCATCCACATACTTGATGCCCTTGCCCTTGTACGGCTCCGGCGGACGCTTCTCGCGGACTTCCGCCGCAAACTGACCGACCTTCTGCTTGTCGCAGCCGGAAATGACCACCTTGTTGGGGTTCGGCACGTCAATGCTGATGCCGTCGATCTCCGGCACGGTGACCTGGTGGGAATACCCCAGGTTCATGACCAGATTCTTGCCTTCCTTGGCGGCGCGGTAACCCACGCCGTTGATCTCCAGCTCTTTCTGGAAACCCTGGCTCACGCCGACGACCATGTTGTGCAGCAGAGCGCGGGTCATGCCGTGGAGCGCGCA
Source organism: Oscillospiraceae bacterium UBA1230 (assembly GCA_002309395.1). Classification (GTDB taxonomy): domain Bacteria; phylum Bacillota; class Clostridia; order Oscillospirales; family Oscillospiraceae; genus Vescimonas. The sequence continues at coordinate 554 of DBWU01000056.1, read as the reverse complement.
ATGGGTCTTGTCGTCAGAGGGGCGCTTAACGTGGATCACGGCGCCGTCCTTCTCCAGGATCATCTCCGGGTGGAGCGCCTGGGTCAGCGTGCCCTTGGGGCCCTTGACGGTAACGACGTTGTTCTCCGCAATGGTGACTTCCACACCGGCGGGTACGGTAACAGGCATTCTACCAATTCTCGACATCGTTCAAACCCTCCTTACCATACGAACGCCAGGACTTCACCGCCGACGTGCGCCGCGCGAGCAGCCTTGTCGGTCATGACGCCCTTGGAGGTGGACACGATCGCAATACCGAGACCGCGGAGCACGCGAGGCAGCTCATCAGCGCCCACGTACACACGCAGACCGGGCTTGGACACGCGGCGCAGTCCGGCAATCGCCTTTTCCTTGCCGGCGTTGTACTTCAGGGTGATGCGGATGATCCCCTGGGTGCCGTCTTCCACGATCTGGTAGGCCTTGATATAGCCCTCATCCAGCAGGATCTGAGCGATGCTCTTCTTCATGTTGGAAGCGGGGATGTCAACGGTCTCATGCTTGGCGTTGTTGGCGTT
>DBWU01000083.1 GCA_002309395.1 Oscillospiraceae bacterium UBA1230 | reverse complement strand
AAGGACGGCACCACCTCGCCGCCTTTAAACCCAACGCCGATGGTCACAGCGGTGAACACGATCTTCAAAAGCCACGCCCACGGCAGTGCCTCGCCCTCCATGGCACGTGCGATGACCTCCATACCGGCGCCGTTATAGTCGCCGCCGGTAAGCAACGTCAAGCCGATCAGCACCGCGCCGCCTGCGGCGATCCGGAGCCACGGGTCTTTGAGAAGCCGCTTTGCGCCGTGTTCCGTAATATGCAGTGCGCGGACAAACAGGATACTGACGCCGGCGCAGAGCACCGCCAGCGCCGCCGTTTTCAAAAGCGGCAAACACGCCAGTTCCGGCGCGGCAACGGTAAACCGCGTGGGCGCGATGCCTGCCATGCGCGACACGGCGTAGCCGGTAACGGCGGGNNGTAGTACAATACGCCCACGGAGATGACCTCCAGGGCAAACACGGTGGCGGTCAGCGGCGTGCCGAACAGCGCGGCAAAAACGCCGCTCATACCGCAGAGGGTGGCAAGGGGCAAGTCCTTCTCCCCCAGGTGCAGGAGCTTGCCGGCTCCGTGTCCGATGCCGCCGCCGATCTGCAAGGCGGCGCCTTCCCGTCCGGCACTGCCGCCCACCAGATGGGTGACGACCGTGGCAAGAAAGATCACCGGCACCAGCAAAGGCGGCACGTCCTTGCCGAAATGCACCGACTCGATCACCGCGTTGGTGCCTTTTCCCTCCGTCTTCGTCAGTTTATAGAGTCCCACGATCGCCAGACCGCCCGGCGGCGCCAGATAGAGGATCCACGGATACTGACCGTGCAACGCCGCGGCGTAACCCACGCCCAGATGGAACGCAGAACCCACCGTGCCGCCGACCACGCCGATCAGCGCGCCGATCAGACCCCATTTAAATAGCGCCGCCAGATAACCGGCGCCTGCGCGCCAGCGCGTATGGAAAAAATCCGCCATGGCCTCTACCGCCTTACCGTAAGATCTTCTCCGTTATAACACGCCGTGGCGCCGCTGTCAAAGGGAGGCGGCAAAATAATTTTGCTTTCTTTTCGGATTTTTTACTACTTTCCTGTTGATTCCGACGGCAAAACCGCCTATACTGTACGTGGTATGACACAGGCGTTTTTAGCCGCAAACACAAAGAAACGAGGTGCTGTGATGAAGTATAACCGTACGTTTAATTTCTCCGCCGGACCCGCTATGATGCCGGAACCGGTCCTGGAGGAGATCCGGGATGAGATGATGAACTATCGCGGCAGCGGTATGTGCGTGATGGAGATGAGCCATCGCTCCGCCGTGTACCAGCAGATCATCGACGAGGCGGAAGCCGATCTGAGGGAGCTGATGGAGATCCCCGACAACTACAAGGTGCTGTTTATCCAGGGCGGCGGTACGCTGCAGTTTGCCATGGTGCCCATGAACCTGATGAAAAACGGCAAGGCGGTGTATATTGAAACCGGCGCATGGAGCAAAAAAGCCATTGCCGAGGCGAAAAAGTACGGTGAAGTGGTGGTTGCCGCCTCCTCCGCCGATAAGAATTTCTCCTACCTGCCCGATTGCTCCGATCTGGATATTCCCGACGATGCGGACTACGTGTATATCTGCGAGAACGAGACCATCCACGGTCTGACGTGGAACACGCTGCCCAACACCAAGGGGCACATTCTGGTATCCGACCAGAGCTCCATGTTCCTGAGCCGCCCCTGCCGCGTGGCGGATTACGGCTTGATCTGGGCAGGCGTGCAGAAAAACGTGGGTCCTGCCGGTATGGCGGTGGTCATCATCCGTGAGGATCTCATTCGGGACGATCTGGCGTCCTGGGTCCCCACCTATCTCTCCTACAAAACCCATGCCGACGCCGGTTCCCTGTATAACACCCCCAACTGCTGGGCGATCTACTGCTGCGGCAAGGTGTTCAAGTACCTCAAGAGCATCGGCGGCCTGCAGGAGATGCAAAAGCGCAACGAGGCAAAGGCGAAGGTCATCTACGATTTTCTGGACGCCTCTTCCCTGTTCACCGGCGCGGTGGAGAAAAAAGACCGCAGTTTGATGAATATCCCCTTCGTCACCGGCGACAAGGAGCTGGACGCCGCCGTGGTCGCCGCCGCCAAAGCCGCCGGATTCGATAACCTGAAAGGTCATAAGAGCGTGGGCGGTCTGCGTGCCAGCGTGTATAACGCCATGCCCATTGAGGGTGCCGAGGCGCTGGTATCGTTCCTCAAGCAGTTTGAAGCTCAGCACAAGTGAGAAAGGAGTTTTCACGATGCGTATTCTGGTAACCGACGGTATGGATTCTTCCGCCCTTGCCCAGCTTCGCCAGTTGGGCCACGAAGTGGTAGAGCAGTTCTACGAGCCGGACGCGTTAGGCGCGGCTCTGCGTGACTTTGACGTGGTGGTGGTGCGCTCCAAAACAAAGGTGCGCGCCGCCCAGATCGATCAGGCGAAGGGCGGGCGTTTACAGCTCATCATCCGCGGCGGCGTCGGTGTGGATAATATCGACGTGAAGTATGCCGAGGAAAACGGCATCGCCGTGAAAAACACGCCTCGCGCCTCCTCCCAATCGGTGGCGGAACTGGCGATGGCTCACATGTTCGCCTGCGCCCGGTATCTCTCCGTCGCCGGTCACACCATGCGCGAGGGTAAATGGGAGAAGAAAGCGTACGGCAAGGGGATCGAACTCCAGGGCAAGACGCTGGGCATCGTAGGCTTCGGCAGGATCGGTCAGCATCTGGGCGTGATGGCGAAAGCCATCGGCATGGATGTCATCGCCTTCGATATTTTCCACATCCCCGGCATAGAAGATCAGCTCGGCATCCCCTATGTGGAGATGGACGAACTCCTCTCCCGTTCCGATTTCATCTCCGTCCACGCTCCGGCGGTGGACGGCGGCGCTCTCATCAATGCCGAGCGCATCGGGAAGATGAAAGACGGCGTGTGCATTATCAATACCTCCCGCGGAACCAACGTGGATGAAGCGGCGCTTCTTTCCGCGCTGGAGAGCGGCAAGGTCCGCGCCGCCGGACTGGACGTGTATGCCGACGAGCCTGCCACCAACGCGGCGCTGTACAGCCATCCTATGGTAAGCTGTACGCCCCACATCGGCGCCGCCACGGTAGAGGCGCAAAAGCGGATCGGCGCCGAGATCGTGGAGATCATTCGGGCGCTTTGAGCCATCCTACACAAAGCCGCCGCAGATCGGAGTGTTCTGCGGCGGTTTTTTTCACCCTTTTCCTTGCCACGTTCCACGCCGTATGGTATATTAAAGAAACGGCGGAGGTGTTTTTATGACGGATTACGCGGCGCTTTGCGAGCAGTTGGACGCGCTGACGGTCGGCGTGCCCTACCCTGTCGCCAACCTTGCCAACGCGGCGGCCCTATTGTGGCAGACGTTGCCCCAGATCAACTGGGCCGGTTTTTATCTTTTGGAGGGCGATACGCTGGTATTGGGCCCGTTTCAGGGAAAACCGGCCTGCATCGCCATCCCCTTGGGGCGCGGCGTATGCGGCACGGCGGCGAAAGAGGATCGGACCGTCAACGTGCCGGACGTTCACGCCTTTCCCGGTCATATCGCCTGTGACGGCGCATCCCGCTCCGAGCTGGTGATCCCCCTGCGCCGCAGCGGCGCTGTGGCGGCGGTGCTGGATATTGACAGCCCGATCCTCTGCCGCTTTTCCCCTGCGGATCAAGCAGGGCTGGAACGGTTTGCCGCGCGTTTGGAGCAAAACCTGTGGGGCTTCCGTGATGCGGATTGCTAACGGAGAAAAAACGTGATATACTATAGAAATCGGAACGCAATAAAGAATACTTCGTGGACTCTTTCACAGACTGCATATAAGCATTTACCGATTGCGCTTGTTGGAAAAGCTATTCCTCAAGCTGTTAATTCAGTTATCAGTGGAGTGTCTAATTATATGGCTATGCGCGCTTGCAAGTTAAGGGGTGGATCATGATTTGGAAAAAACAGTACTCCATGGCATATGAACCATTCTTAAGAGAAGCAAGGTATTGTTTTGTGTTAGATACCCTCATTTCCTTTGCTGTAGTAATCTGCTTTTTTATGTTGAACCTCTTTTCAAGCCCCTTTTTCTGCATGATTATTCCTGCGTTCTTCTTTATAGAAGTAATTGTAAACTATAGAATTGGACTTCTAGCCCTCTGGGAACGTAAAAAGCAGCTATTTGTTTCTACCAAGGTTTGTATTATAGAAATGAGGGAAGAGTATTCTCCTTCTGGACGATGGAATAGTATTATACCAAAATTATATCCACCGCATTTGGGAGTTAACCGGTATAGGCTCATTGTAAAGGACAGTATTGGCAATATGATAATCCTCCGATGTGCGATGAGCGGAAAGAAATGGCAGCTTATCCACGACAATATCGGGGATGGAATTGGATGGAATAGATTGGTCACATACGGCAAATTGACGCATATTATTCTATCGTTTGATGACAAGGATGATACTTCTTTTAAGTTCAATCGAAATCTGTAGTGAAGATGATATGACGCGTGATTGGACCACCCCAATAGTGATCATCGTGTGACCGCCTACGGGCGGCAAGGAGGAATAGTACCATGTCCGATCATCCTATCTGCAAACGCAGTGAAGTACCCGAGGAGCTGACGTGGAATCTGCTGGATATTTTCCCCGCAGGCGACGAGGGTTGGCACGCGGAATATGCCTCCCTCAAAAAAACGCCGGCGGAGATCGCCGCGTTTGCCGGCACGCTGGGTCGCAGTGCCGAGGATCTGCTGCGCTGGTTCCGTTTGCAGGACGCGCTGTCTCTGCGTATCAGCCGTCTGTACGGATACGCCAACTGTAAGGGTGACGAGGACACGGGCAACAGCACCTATCAGGATATGCGCTCGAAGGCTGTAAGCGTGTTGGTGGCGATCCAGAGTGCGGCGTCCTTTGCTACGCCGGAGATCATGGCGATTGGCGAGGACACGCTGAACCTCTATTACGCGGTACAGCCGGAGCTGGAAACGTATCGCCGCAGTATCTATCAGATCCGCCGCCGCAAGGCCCACATCCTCTCCCCCGCCGAGGAGAAGCTGCTGGCCGCCGCCGGCGAGATGGCCAACTCTCCCGAGCACGTGGCCTCCACCTTCCGGGACGCCGATCTCACCTTCCCCGACGTGCTGGACGGCGAGGGCAAGCCCCATCAGCTCACCGACGGCACCTTCGTGCCCCTGATGATGAGCGACGACCGCGTGCTGCGCAAGAACGCCTTTGACGCCTACTACAAGCGCATGGGCGAGTTCAAGAACACCGTGGCCGCCACCCTGGACGGTCAGTTCAAGCAGCTGAAGTTCTTTGCCGACGCCCGGGGCTACGGCAGCACCATCGAGGCCTCTCTGGACAACACCGAGGTGCCCGTGCCCGTGTACCTGAACCTGATCGAGGCCGTCCACGG
>DBWU01000057.1:6891-20333 GCA_002309395.1 Oscillospiraceae bacterium UBA1230 | reverse complement strand
CCGGATTCGTTCATAAGACGTGCACCGAGCAGAAAGCCGTAGGAGAATGCAGCGACCTCCGCCGTGGAGTTCATTTCGTTTACTGCGGTGTAGAATTTCTCGAACAGTTCGGCTTGTTCTGGCGATAGGGTTGCCTCAAACTTTTCTCGATTGTTCCCCACAAGACGAAGCAAACTCTTGTATTCCGTATTGCCGTCAACAAACGATTCTACGGGACGGATATTGCCGTACCAAAGGTTTTCAAGAATCGTCATGCGAACACCACCTCGCTTTTCACGACCTCTTCTGCGCGGCCCCTGATGGAGTTCATGCGCCGCACCCATTCCAACTGGTCGGCGGCTTTGAACTGTTCGGTTACGTCCTCAGCTTGTTTCATTTGCTCAACCAGCTGAGAAAACATCTCTTCCGCCTGCCGGTCTACCTCTTCGATCTGCTCTTTCAGCTTGCCCGACAGCATAAGCCCCGAATATGTAACTTTCTTATTGTTACGCAGATAATCGTGATACATCATCCCGAATCTGCCGACTTTCGGTGCCTCCGGTGCTTCAAGACAGGGATAATAGTAATCGCCTACCAGTTCATATTTCAGCCCGGTTCTTTCGTCAATAATGTACTTTGCTAATTCTTTCATGATCTGAAACCTCCAAATAATCTTTGATTTGTTTGTTGTTTCAGATAAGTCGAACGGTTGTTACGGTCGGGCATCGGAATGTGTATCGCGCCGGATATCTTAATATAATTCACTTGCGTTATGAACACTCCGACCAAAAGACGGAATGCCCCCTGGGTGTTCCGTCTTTTGCATTTACAGCGCGGGATTTGAAACGATGTCCAAAGGCGGCAAGTTTTTTAACACATTGACCTTTTGACGGTTTTCCTATATAATGTAGACATTACATTTTTTACACGCTCAACCGCCTTTTCGGGTGTAATAGATTGCTTTGAAACCGTAATGGTATAAAACGGGGAGGTTCATCATGAAAAGACAAAGAGCGAAGAGACTGTTTGCATTTTTACTGGCGACCTTGCTGACGGTATCCGTATTCGCAGGATGCGGAGATAAAAACGACAGCATAGAAAAAGCACAGGTACATTACCCCGTTCCGACAGACGCGGAAGCCGTTGTTGACGCCGCTTCCGGTTTGGCTGTGAACTATTACCTCGCCGGCAGAGCGTATCTCGATGCGTTTCTCACCTACGACGTTTCCGCGTTGGGGGAGGATTCTTATGCCGAATATGCCGCGCTTGTGGACAACGCGATAAAGGCGTTTGAAAACGCGGATAAGGTCAACGCCGTTTTGGACGAAGCGCTGGATCTTTACGAGAACGAGGAGAACGGAGAAGGACCGAAGACCCAGAAGCTCGCCGCGATGCCCTCGCTCATTCCGACGGCGTATGCCGCTGAAATGGGCTCCAAGGAATGGGCACAGTCCATTATGGACGAATACGCAAAGGCGAAGCCGGGTTACGCCATCCGCCATCTTGCCTCACAGCTCGGTACAGACGCAAAGCACGCCTACGCGCAGATGAAAATGGCGCAGGATATTCTGATGGGCGCCGAGTATACGACGATCGCCGATAAGGCGAATACCGCGGTGAAAACCGCAACCGTTCTGAAAACGGCGGGAACCGCGGCGGGACTTGTTATAGCGGTGGCAACGGCGCCTGCAAGCGGAGCGGTGGCAACGGTGGTCAGCACGGGCGGCATTACCATGAGCGGTATCAATACGGTGCTGGAAATCGGCTCGACCGCGTCCATTCTCTACACCAACGGTGAGGATAACGAATTCAGTATGGCGTGCGACAAGACCGAATCACAGCTTGCGCCGATCGGACAGATTTTTGCGATCGCGGGTATTGGCGCAAGCATCAAAGATCTATCGAGCGCAGGCAAGGATATCTGGAAAAACGGCTATAACGCACTGGACGCGAAAGCAAAAGAAGACCTCGCCATGAATACGTTCGGCGTGATCTCATACGGCGCGGGAGCCATCAACGACTACGTGCAGAGCGGCTCGATTATGAGCGGCACGTTTACAAAGGGCAAAAACGGCGTTGAGTTTACGCTGATGAACACGCTCACAGGCACCGATCCCGAACAGCAGAAAAACGTCACAGAGGTTTTAAAGAACGCGGAGATGCCCGATGCGGAGATTCAAAACGCGCTATCCGCCGCGGCGGAAGGCGGTGCTTCGACAACTTCGGGCGAATCGGGCAAGATGAGCACGGATACGATGACGCCGGAGGTCAGCCAAAAGATCATCGAACAGACAAAGCCGATCATGGAGGATGATTTCGACCTTGACGCGTATCTTAAACTGCTGCAAAAGGTCCTCTATGAGATCGCGGAGATGGGATATGAAGAGGAATATATCCAAAACGGAGGAGAGGGCGAGGGTGAGCTTACGACTGAGGAGATCGAAGGCACCTATGTTCTGACCAGACGGATGGTCTGGGAGGATTACGGGAATTCTTCCGATTCATACGATGAGACCGACAGCATAACGTTCACGGTGGAAGCGGTGGATGAAACCACCATCAGCGTTACAGGACATCACGATGAAGTATTTGAGTATGATCCGTCTACCGGCGAAGTTCTGATCGGCGAAGATTATTCCGCTGTATTCAGCAAAGAGGGGGAGACGATCAAACTCGTCTACATCTTTGAATACACCGACGAAACGGGGCATTACCGCGCTGTTTCAACGGGAATAAGAGATTAAGAGTACCGACGGAGGGAAGAGCGTCTTAAAAGGAGGAGTGACGGCGTGAAGAAAAGCGGCAATGCCTTTTTGACTTTGATCGCGCTGTCCCTCGTTTTCCTGCTGACTTCCTGTTCATCCCGAACTTCCCGCTTTGCGTTACAAAAGGAATACCGTTCCCAAAGCGCCGTCGGATCGCCCTATTTCTTCTTTGATACGGATACTTGCACGTGGCGTACCGGACAGGGGATCGCGTGTGACTACAGTTTAAGCGGAGAGTATTCTATAAAGGGCGATATCGTCGTTTGCAACGAATCTTATCGGGATCTGTCCGTGGAAATAGAGCTGACGGGAAACAATACCATCCGAATTGCTTCCCTGAACGATAACGACGGTATCATTGATTGGCTCAATGAGGGAGATATATTGACGAGCTTTTCGGAGGATTCGTGATCACAGGAAGACGGTATCATCGCGGTATCTAATATACAACGAAGGAGAGTGTTAGTATGGCAAAATTCTGTCCTAACTGCGGTTCGCCGCTGAGAGAAGGCGCAAAGTTCTGCCCCGAATGCGGCGCGCCGATCCCCCGGAATACAGCGCCATATACCGCGCCGCCGGCGCAGACGCCCCAGACGCCTGTCTATGCCGGAAACGGCGCTGTGCGGCAGGGGATACCCGCCCCCGGCTTTTCGGACAGGGTGCGCGACGCGCGGATCCTCGCCGCTGTGAAAAAGAACCGCCGCGCAGCAGGTGTATTCGCGCTGTTTTTCGTTCCCCTGCCGCTGATCGGACTGTTGGTGTACAGCCTCATCAGCAACAAGATGGAACCCGATCAGGCACTGCGGTACGGCGGTTTTCTTTCCCTGGTCTTTCTGATTTTCGCGCTGTACGGCTTTATAAAGGAACGGGCAAACAATACCTATGAGGCGACGGTGATCGATAAGAAATCCCGCAGAGCCTATCGCCATCACGATTCCGACAGCGCCGACTATACCGAATATATTACCGTTGTCAGAACGGCGGACGGCAAGAAAAAGAAGATCGTAGAGCGGGAGGGCGCCCAGATCTGGGCGTGGGACTATCTGAAAGTGGGCGAGCGATTCAAGTATCACCCCCAGTTCCATTTCCCCTATGAGCTCTACGATAAGGCAAAAGCGCCGTATATTGCCTGCGTGAGTTGCGGCACAAAGAATTCCGTGGAGGAGGACTGCTGCCGGAAATGCGGATTGCCGCTGTTGAAATGAGGGAGGGGCGAGAGATGGAGGAGAACACGGCCTATACCGGCAAGGTAACGCTCTGTGACGACGGGAAATACCGCTGGGTATATGAGGTGAATCTGCTGAAAAACCCGATGTTCTTTTGGCTGATCTACAAGATATTTCTGTTTATACTTCTGGGCGGCTTTGCCATTATGGGCATAGCGGATCTTGCCAATTGGGGCGCTGAAAAGGTGGTGCAAAACCTGCCGTTTTGCGGATATGCTCTTGCGGGCATGACCGCTCTGGTGGTGTTAGGCTACCTGATCTACGCCGCGATCATGGGCGGCAAGTATATCGTCACCTTTGAGATGGATGAAAAGGGCTTTTGCCACCGGCAGATCGATGCGCAGGCGGAAAAAGCCAGGAAGATCGGCGCCGCGACCATGCTTGCCGGCGGCGCGTCCAAAAGCGTGGGCATGATCGGCGTGGGTGCCGCCGCGCAGAGGACTGAGATGTATACCGAGTTTTCCAAGGTCAAAAAGATCAAAGCGTATCCCGGCCGTCATACCGTGAAGGTGAGGGAAGGACTTGAGCACAATCAGGTCTACGCCTCGCAGGAGGATTTTCCGTTTGTGCTTGAATACGTCCTGTCCCACTGTCCCAACGCGAAACAGTAAAGGAGTAAGTGCTATCATGGCGAATTTTTGTCAGAACTGCGGCGCACCGATGACCCAAAAGGACAAGTTCTGCGCCGAATGCGGCGCACCGGCGGCGGATATGCCGACCCGTTCTCCACAACCGCCTGTCCAACAGACGCAACAGCCGCCTGTGCCGACCGTGGATCTGCGTGAGCAACCGGTGAGGGAACAACCGACCGGGGAGAGTGCCTATCATCAGGCGGCGGCGGTACAGACAGGAAGCTATTCGGCGGCGCCGCAGGTGAAAACAAAAACTACCGCGGAGAAGAAGGAGAAAAAAGGCGGCAAGGCGATTCTTATACTGCTGCTGATCGCGCTGATCGCACTGGCGGGTTTTTTCGGCTTCCGTGACGGCGGCTGGTTCCGCGGCGGCAAGTCCTATGACCCACAGCACCTGCAGTCGCTTCTGGTCTACGCGCAGGAGCTTGAAAAAGCCGGCAACAGCGAGGCCGCGGAGGCGGTCTATGAGCTGATTATAAAGGGCGGCGGCGCGGAGCTGATCCAAAAGGCGCATGAGGATATGCCGGTTGTGGAAAAAACCGACGAGATCGAGCAGATGGAAGAGGTATTCGGTCATTTGACAGGAGGCGGCAGATGATGAAAAAGAAATCGTTGTCCCGCTTTGCTAAGCGGGCATTGTCAATCGTCCTGTCGATGGTGTTGATCCTGCTGGCGCTGGCGTCCTGCTCTCTCGGAAAAAACGACCGTATCCACCGGGTACGGGGTACGCTGTCGGAGGCAAACGACGCGGAGCAGGCCATGAACGCCATGGCGGGTCTTTCCATCAACTATTATCTCACGGCAAGGGCATGCCTTGACACGTTTCTCGCCTATGACACGGAGAGCATGGATGCGGCGGACGCCGACGGGTTTGTCGCCCTTTTGAACCGCACCGTCTCCCTCTTTGAAGATGTTGAGAAGCTGTCGGGTGCGTTGGATGATTCCGTGCGTGTATGGGAGGAATCTCCGGACGGAGAAAAGGCAAGCTATGAGTTGCTTGCCGCTGAAACCGCGCCGTTTCCGGTTGGCTTGACGGCGTATGCCGACGACGAGACGCCCGCCAAAAAGTGGGCGCAGGACATTGTCGACGCCTACGACAAGGCGCCTGCCGGCCGCGGCATCCGCACACTGGCGGAGCAGATGGGTACGGACGCAAAACACGCCTACGCCCAGCTCAAGCAGGCGCTCGCCGTTCTGGACGGCGCGGAATATGCGGAAATTGCGGACAAAGCCAACACAGCCGTACAGGTCGCCACCACATTGAAGGCAACCGGCACGGCGGCGGGTCTTGTCATCGCCGTGGCGGCGGCTCCGGCGGCAGGCACACTGGGCGCGATCGCCAAGACCGGCGGCGTGGTTTGTTCGGGCATCAACACGGTGTTGGAGGTGGGCTCCGCCGGCTCCGTGATCTACCACAACGGCGAAGACAACGAGATTTCCATCGCCTGCGACAAAACGGAGGCACAGTTCGCCCCGGTAGGTCAGGTGTTTTCCATCATGGGCGTGGGGCAGGCGCTGAAGGATGTGGGCAAAACCGGAAAGGATATCCTGGAAAAAGGCTACCAATCCCTTTCGGAAAAGGATAAGCAGGCGTTAGGGGAGAACACGTTCTCGCTGCTCTCCACCGCCGGCGTATCTCTGAATGATTATGTAAACGACGGATCCATCCTTTCCGGCACATTCAAAAAGACCGATAAAGGCGTCGAGTTTACGCTGGCGGACACCTTGGCCGGGACGGATAAGGATACTGTTGCCAACGTGGAAACGGTACTCCGCGACACCGGCATCGATAAGAAGACCGTGAAAGAAGCGCTGCGCGATGCGCCCGAAGCCGTGCCGGACGGGAGTATTCCCTCCGATATAGCGGAGAGCATCGTCAAAAACAACGCCGCGATCACCGACGCCGGCGCCTCTGTGGACGGCGTTGTGACGGCGGTCGACGAAACGCTCGATCGCATCGAAAACAGCTCGATAGCTATGGCGCCTGAGCTGAAAGAAGCGCCTTCTATCGACGATGAGATCCAAACGCCCGACGACGCCTTCGACGGCGAGTACGCCGAGTTTACGGGCAAGGACGGTTCCGTCACCCGCGTGTTCGATAACGGCAGCGTCAGCACAAAGAGCAAGGATGGCTCTGTCACGGCGGTGGATTACAAAGGCAATCAGTATGAGGAGGATAAGGACGGCAATTCCACGGTTCGCACGCCGGACGGCTATGTCGCCACGGAGTACGCGGACGGGCGGCAGAGCCTCACCGAGCCGAACGGCAAAACCACGACGGTGGAAAAGGACGGCTCCTTCTCGGAGGACTACGGTGTGGGACTGACGCTGGAGTATGACGCCGACGGCGGTCTGACGGGTATCGGCATCACCGGCAGCGACGAGCGGATCGAAACCGATGAGAGCGGCTGTTACCGAAACGGCGAGATCAGCGGCCCGGGCGGCTCGAAGCTGACGATCACCGACGACGGCCTACGCTTTGTCAACAGCGAGGGGACCATTTACGATCACACGGATATCGGCAGTAAGAGAACGACCTCCGTCCAATGGAAGGACGGTTCCCACTGCGAGGCGGAGACCGACGTCTCGTGGGACGGGGAGGGGCGCACCGAGAATACGGATTTCACGCTGACCGACAGCGACGGAAACCACTGGGAATCCAACCGGAACGTCAGCTACGATGCCGGCGGCAATCCGACGTCCGTCAACAACAACGTCGCCCAGTGGACCGGACCCGACGGCTCGATCCTGTGGGTGGATCATAACACGAATGCGGTTCAGTACAGCGATCAGGACGGCAACGTACTCATTACCGATTCCAACGGCAACCTGACCGAGTACCGGGACGGCAAAAACAGTTGGAACGTCACCTATGACGAAAACGGCAATGTCACCTCGGCGGATATCACCTATGCCGACGGGGCGAAGCTGATCCGCAACGCCGACGGCAGTTCCGTATTTACGCTGCCGGACGGCACGGTATATGAGTCTGACGGCAGCGGCAACGTCTCGAAGGACGGAGAGGTCATCAAGGAGGACGGCCACTGGACGGATGCGAACCGCCCGGAGGAGGGCGGCGACACCCCGGATGACAACACCTCCGACGGCGACGACGCGCCGCCGGACGAGCCGGAAGTGTCAGGCGGGTCGGTCGATGATTTTATGGGGACCTGGTTGTATAACGAAGGCTCAATAGCGGAGCAGTACACGTTCTCCAGGTCGGGCAACACCATCACCGTTACGATGATCGCCACAAAATCGGACGGAACCACGTCCGAACCGGTCTCGTTCCCCTGTTCCTATAGGTTTGACGGAACGGTACTGTTGATCTCCAATACCAAATGGTACAGTGATATGAGCCTGCGGCTCTTGAGCAAAGACAGTCTGGAGATCACCACCTCGGCTACGGTGGTACTCAAACGCAAATAAAGCGTCCTTTTCCAAACGGACGACCTGTGCGCGGTGAAGCGAACCTGCTTCACCGCGCAGACTTTGTGCCGCCGGAAGGGAAGGCATCCGCTGCTTCTATCCACGACCTGTCCGGCATACAATACGGTATAACGGATTGAGGAGGGGTCACCTATGCCTGCCAAACATTATCGCGCCGCACAGCGCGCTCTGCCGCGTCAAAGCGTGCCGCCCCGCGCCGCAGGTACCGGCGCAAGACGCGCCGATTCCGAGGAACGAAAAACGCCCCGTGGCGAAAAGCGGCGCCTGGCACAGCTTCTCATCAGCGCGATCATCCTTTTGTCGGCGGTGGTTTGCAAGGTGACTATGCCGGGGATCACGGAGCAATACCGTCAGGATGTTCTGCGCCTGCTGGGTCAGGACGCGGATTTCACGGCGGCGTTTGCCGCGGTGGGGCAGGCGGTGGCGCCCGGCGGACAGGTAGGAGAGGCGCTCAACGACGCGTACGTGGCGGTTTTCGGCGCCCGGGAGGACGAAAGGATCTTAAGCATCGTGGAACCTTTGCCGGAAAAGACGGAGCCGCTCCAACAGATTTTGCGCTTTGCCTACGCCGCACCGCTTCAAGGGGAACTGACAGACCGCTTCGGCTATCGTACAGACCCCATCAGCGGTGAAACGGCGTTTCATTACGGCGTCGATCTGGCGGCGGATGAGGGTACGCCCATCCAATCCTTTGCCGCCGGAACGGTGACGGTGGTGGCTGAGAGCGCCGAGCTGGGGAAATACGTGATGGTGGAGCATCCCAACGGGTTTGTAAGCCTCTATGCCCACTGCGCCGCCGCTGGCGTAAAGCCGGGGCAGACGGTGACGTTGGGGGAGGAGATCGCCCAAGTGGGGCAGACCGGGCGCACCACGGGTCCCCATCTCCATTTTGAACTGCATCAGCAGGACGTATATCTCAATCCCGTCTACTATGTGTCGCGCTGAAGGGAAAACAAAACTGTACGTTTCGCCGCTGTCACTGGTGCTATTAGGCGCGTTTATCCTGATCAGCTCGCCTTTGATGCTGTGCGCCGTTTTGCAGGCCGCCGTGCTCCACGAGCTGGGTCACTGGCTGGCACTGTTACTGCACGGCGCAAGACCTGCGGAACTGCGGATCACCGCTTTCGGCGCGGAGATGCTGCTGGACAGCCGCTGCCGCTTGTCCTACGGCACGGAACTGGCGGCGGTGGCGGCAGGACCGCTGGTGAATCTGCTGTTCGCGGTGCTGCTGGGGGCGGCGGGGCGGTATTGGGAAGCGGATACGCTGTATCTTTTCTCCGGCGCCCATCTGGTGTTGGGACTGTTCAATCTGTTACCCGCCGCGGCGCTGGACGGGGGGCGGATGCTGTGGCTGGCGGTCTCCTACCTCTTTCATCCCTATGCCGCAGACAGGGCCTGCGCCATCGCAAGTGCCGCGGTGTCCGCCCTTTTGATCACCGGCGGTGCGGTGATGCTGGTACGGGGCGGCCGCTGTTTTTTGCTGTTGGCGGCGCTGGGACTCTCGTTTCCGTCGGTAAAAGAATTGGGTCTTGTCAAACGGCAGCACGGAGGGTAAAATAACACAAAAGAGATCAGCAGAACGGAGATCATACGGTGGATAAGAGATTGGAACGCATTTTGCCCCGTGTACAGAAGCCGGCACGGTACGTGGGCGGTGAATATAACGCTGTGATCAAAAACAAGGCGGAGGTGGACACACGGATCGCCTTTTGTTTTCCCGATACCTATGAGATCGGCATGTCCAATCTGGGTATGCGGATCCTGTACGGCGTGATGAACCGCATGGAGGGCGTATGGTGCGAGCGCGTATTCGCGCCGTGGGGCGATATGGAGGAGGAGATGCGCCGGACGGGGATGCCGCTTTTTGCGCTGGAATCCGGCGATCCTGTGGGGGAATTTGACATCATCGCCTTTTCCGTAGGATATGAGATGGCGTTTCCCGGCATTTTGAATCTGCTGGATCTGTCCGGCGTGCCGATCCGCACGGCGGATCGCACCGGCTTGACGCCGCTGGTGATCGCCGGCGGTACCGCCATGTATAACCCGGAGCCTATGGCGGATTTTATCGATGTCGTTTCCCTCGGAGAAGGGGAGTACGTTACGGAAGAACTCATTGAACTGCACCGCAAGGCGCGCCGGGAAGGCTGGAGCCGTCGGGCGTTTCTTACGCAGGCGGCGCAGATCCCTGGGCTGTACGTGCCGTCCCTGTATGAGGTGGACTATCACGAAGACGGCACCGTGAAAGCCATCACGCCGAAAGAGGGCGCGCCGGCGCAGGTGACGAAGCGGATCGTGCCGGATCTGGACGAGTCCTATTTTCCGGTCAAGACCATCGTGCCGTCCACGGAGATCGTGCAGGATCGGGTGATGCTGGAGCTGTTTCGCGGCTGTATCCGGGGATGCAGGTTCTGCCAGGCGGGATACGTGTACCGCCCGGTACGCAACCGTTCCAGCGAACTGTGCGCCCGGTACTGCGTAGACGCATGCGACGATTCCGGCTATCAGGAGGTGACGCTTTCGTCCCTCTCCACCAGCGATTATCCGCCTTTGACAGGCCTTTGCGACGCGCTGGAGCCGTTTTGCGCGCAGCGCCACGTGAATCTGTCATTGCCGTCGCTCCGGGCGGACAACTTCTCCATGGAACTGATGCAGCGCCTGGCAAAAGGCCGCAAATCAGGGCTTACCTTCGCGCCGGAGGCAGGTACACAGCGCCTGCGTGACGTGATCAATAAAAACGTAACGCAGGAGGAGCTTTTGCGCTCCTGCCATACCGCCTTTGCCGGCGGCTATAACGCGGTGAAGCTCTATTTCATGCTGGGTCTGCCCACGGAAACGGACGAGGACGTGCTGGCGATCGCCGACCTTGCCGCCCGTGTGATGCACGAATGGCGCGAAGCCGCGCCCAACAAAAACCGCGGCGTGCGGATCACCGTGTCCACGTCCTGGTTCGTGCCAAAACCCTACACCGCCTTCCAGTGGGTGGGGCAGATCTCCAAGGAGGAATATGAGCGCCGTGTGGCGCTGTTGCGGGACGCGATCAAGACGAAGACCGTGACCTATAACTGGCACGACAGTGAAACCAGCGTCATTGAAGCGGTGCTGGCACGGGGCGACAGGAAACTCTGCAAAGTCTTGGAAACAGTATGGCGTAAAGGTGCTCGCCTTGACGCGTGGGAGGAGTATTTTTCCTACGATCGCTGGCAGGAGGCGTTTGCCGAGTGCGGCGTTGACCCGTCGTTTTACGCAAATCGCCAGCGCCCGGCGGACGAGATCTTCCCGTGGGAGACGATCTCCTGCGGCGTCACGAAGGCGTATTTGCGCCGGGAATATGAGAAAGCCGCCGCCGGCGTCACCACGCCGGATTGCCGCACGCTGTGCGGCGGTTGCGGCGCGAACCGGCTGACGGGAGGTGCTTGCCGTGTCTAAACTGCGTTTGCTGTTCACCAAGGAGGCGCAGGCGTCGTATATCTCCCATCTGGACCTTTTGCGAACGTTTCAGCGCGTTTTTCCCCGGTCCGGCCTGGAGATCCGCCATTCTCAAGGATACCATCCCCACCCGATCTTGTCGATCGTTTTGCCGTTGCCGGTAGGGCAGTCCAGTTGTTGTGAGCTGCTGGATTTCGAGGTGACGCAGGAGACGGACGGGCAGGGGGTTGCTCAGCGGCTCAACGAGGGACTGCCTGCCGGTATCCGCGTCCTGGCGTGCTACCCGGCGGTGCGCCCCGTCCGGGAGCTGGCGGCGTTACAGGCGGAGGTTACGCTTGAGTATGATTCCGGCGTGCCTGCCGGCGCGCTGCCGGAGCTTTCGGCGCTTCTGAGGCAGGAAGAACTGCTGGTGGAAAAACGCACCAAACACAAAGAACTTGCCACCGTCAATATCGCGCCGATGCTTTGTGACTGCCGCATCGAGGAAGGGGAGGGCGAGGTGCGCCTTTTCGTAACGGTGCAGGCGCAGAATCCCGGCTTGAATCCCCAGCTTCTGTCACAGGCGATAGAGCGGTATGCGCCCCGTTTATCGCCGGACTTCACCCGCGTCAGGCGCTGTGAAGTGCTGGACGGCACGGGTCGTCCGTTCCGCTGAATGAAACGGCGTAAAAAAGAAAAAATAATGCTTGCAATCAGGAAAAAAGTGTGCTATCCTTACAGTTGCGTCTGTGGGTGACCGCAAACGACAGATGTACCGGAAAGGGGTGAACAAGAGCAATGAAGGAAGGAATCCATCCCAATTATCAGCAGACTACGATTAAATGCGCCTGCGGTAATGTGATTGAGACAGGTTCTACGAAGAAGGATATTCGCGTGGAAGTCTGCTCTAAATGTCACCCCTTCTTCACCGGCAAGCAGAAGCTGGTGGATACCGGCGGTCGTGTTGCCAAGTTCAACAAGCGTTTCGGCCTGGACGGCTGATCGCGCGGCATAAGGGAATGATACCGGGAGAGGCATATGCCTTTCCCGGTATTTTTTTGCGTAAAGGCAGCCGTTTACTTTTTGCCGCCGCCGTGGTATACTGTCATCACATTTACGATGAGTGAGGTATTATGGAACAGACGACCGAGAAAAAACGGGATCAAGCCGTACTGGTGGGACTTCGTTCGCCGGTGCTGGGCGACGACAGCGCCGACGAGGAGAGCCTGCAGGAGCTTTCCGCGCTGGTGGACACCGCCGGAGGCGAAACGGTAGGCATGATGCTCCAGAGCCGGGAAAAGCCGGATCCCCATAGCTTTATCGGCGAGGGAAAGGTGGAGGAAGTCAAGCGCATGGTGGAGGGCTGTAACGCCACCATGGTGATATTCGATAACGACCTGTCCCCCTCCCAGATCCGCGTATTGACGGAACTGTTCGGCGTGCAGGTGATCGACCGGAGCGCCTTGATCCTGGATATTTTCGCCCAGCGCGCCCGGACCCGTGAGGGTTGCTTGCAGGTGGAGCTGGCGCAGTATCAGTATCTGCTGCCCCGTCTCGTGGGTATGTGGACGCATCTGGAGCGGCAGGCTGGCACCAGCGGCAAGGGGCCCATCGGTTCCAAAGGTCCCGGTGAAACGCAGCTGGAGACGGACCGCCGCCATATCCGCCGAAAGATCGACAAGCTTCGCGCCGAGCTGGAGGAAGTGCGCCGTGTGCGCGGCACACAGCGCCAGCGCCGCATGAAAAACGAGATACCGGTGGTCGCCATCGTGGGCTACACCAACGCCGGAAAATCCACGCTGTTGAATGCGCTGACCGGCGCCGCCATCCCTGCCAATAACAGGCTTTTTGACACGCTGGATACCACTACCCGTCTTTTGACCGTTTCCGATACGCTGGACGTGGTCATCTCCGACACGGTGGGTTTTATCCGAAAACTGCCCCACCAGCTGGTGGAGGCGTTCAAATCCACGCTGGAGGAGGCG
>DBWU01000057.1:4294-6885 GCA_002309395.1 Oscillospiraceae bacterium UBA1230 | reverse complement strand
GCCGATCTTCTGCTCCACGTGATCGACGCATCCCACCCCCGGTGGCAGGCACAGCAACAGATCGTGGAGTCACTCATCCGCGAGCTGGGCGCCGAGCAAATTCCCTGTATCCGCGTATACAACAAGTCCGATCTGGCGTTTTCCTTCGAGCGGACGGACAGGGAGGACGCGGTTTCCATCTCCGCCAAAACCGGGGAGGGGATCGACGAACTGTTGCGCCGGATCGATGAAAAACTGGACAAAGGCACGCGCCGTGTGACGCTGCATCTGCCCTACGACAAGACGGGACTGCTGGACGCGCTGTACCGCGACGGCAAGGTGGAAAGCGTCGCCTACGGCGATACGGTGGACGTGCAGGCGGTGTGTCCGCCGCGCCTGCTGGGTTTGGTCAAGCAGTACGTGGAGGGTTGGCGTGAGCCGGTGGAGGACTGGGAATGAGTGAACTGATCCGCCAGCCGTACGGCGAGGGTGAAAGCGAATTTACCGAGAAACGCTCCCGCTTTATCGGCAACGTATACCTGATCGGGAGTGAGGAGGAGGCGCAGGCGTATATCCGCGCCATTCGCGCGAAGTACTATGACGCGCGCCACCACTGTTGGTGTTACCGCATCGGACAGAGCATTGCCCGTTACAGTGACGACGGTGAGCCGCAAGGCACGGCGGGCCAGCCGATGCTGAAGGTGCTGGAACGGGAGAGCGTGACCAACGTCTGCTGTGTGGTGACACGCTATTTCGGCGGCATCTTACTGGGCGCCGGCGGATTGACCCGCGCCTACGCCAAAGGCGCGAAGGATGCGCTTTCCGCCGCGGGAGTCGCCACGCTGGGCCTTTGGGCGCAGTTGACGATCCCGTGTCCCTATCCGCTGTTTGAATCCGTCAAGCTGGAACTGGCAGCTGTCAACGGCATACTGGACAGCGCCGAATACGGTACGGGCGTAACGATCGCGGCGTCCGTTCCGGCGGAGAAGACGGAGCAGTTGCGCCGCCGGCTGACGGAGCTGTCCGCCGGTGGTATTGAACTGACAGAAACGAATCGCGTATTTCGCCCCGGTAACCGGGAGGAAGTGTAAGGAAAGGAATCAAATGATATGGCAGTTTTAGAGCATTTGGAGCCGTACGGCGTTTTTCACTTTTTTGAGGAGATCTGCGCCATCCCTCACGGGTCGGGCAACACGAAAACGATCAGCGATTATCTGGTGTCCTTTGCCCGGGAACGGGGACTGGAATACACACAGGATTCGCTGAACAACGTAATGATCATCAAGCCTGCCGCGCCCGGATATGAAACCGCCCCGGCGGTGATCTTACAGGGCCACATGGATATGGTGTGCGAAAAGGCGCCGGATTGCACCACAGATATGGCGACGGAGGGACTTACCCTGATCGTCGAAGGCGATACGGTGCGTGCCGACGGTACCACCTTAGGCGGCGACGACGGCATCGCCGTCGCAATGATGCTGGCGGCGCTGGACGACGCATCCATGCCCCATCCGCGTCTGGAGTGCGTATTCACCGTAGACGAGGAAGTGGGTATGGAGGGCGCCGTGGGGCTGGACGTTTCGCCCCTTACCGGCAAGCGGCTGTTGAATCTGGACTCGGAGAACGAGGGGGTTTTTACGGTAAGCTGTGCCGGCGGCAACCGCACGCATTGCATGATACCTGTAAAGCGTGAATCCTTTACAGGCGTTTATATGACGATCTCCATAGAGGGGCTGATCGGTGGACATTCCGGCGTGGAGATTAACAAGGGGCGCGCCAATGCCGCCGTGACGCTGGGCAGAGTACTCTACTGCGTGGCGCAGACCGCGCCGGTGCGCCTCGTGTCGGTGAGCGGCGGCTTGAAGGATAACGCCATCCCCGTGAGCGCCGCGGCGGTGATATGCACCGCCGATCCGGCGTCGGTGCAAGAGGTGTGCCGCAGGATGTCCGAAACGCTGAAAAACGAATGCGCTGTCACCGATCCTGCCGTCTGTCTGCGCGTTTGCAACGGCGGTGAGGGGATCCCGATGGACGAGGATTCCACAAATCGGGTTTTGTGTCTTCTGACTCTCTGCCCCAACGGAGTGCAGGTGATGAGCGCGGATATGCCGGGTCTGGTGCAAACATCGCTGAATCTGGGGATCCTTACCACCCGGCAAGACGGGGTGGAGGCGTCATTCTGCGTGCGAAGCAGCGTGGAAAGCCAGAAGGAACAGTTGGTTGACCGCCTGCGGTGTTTGACGGAGCGCCTGGGCGGCACGGTCAGCGTCAGCGGCGATTATCCCGGCTGGCAGTATCGCCAGCACTCGCCTCTGCGGGATCTGCTGGTGGACGTATACCGGGAACAGTACGGCACGGAGCCCGTGGTCGAGGCGATCCACGCCGGTGTGGAATGCGGACTTTTCTGCGGCAAGATCCCGGAACTGGACTGCGTTTCCATCGGCCCGGAGATGGAGGAGATCCATACGTGCCGGGAAAAACTCCATATCGCCTCCACCGGACGCGTTTGGCGGATGGTACGGGAGGTATTGCGGCGCATGAAATAGCCGGAGGTCATGCCTCCGGCTGAGACTGTCAAAAAACGGCTCTGCCGTTTTTTGACAAAAGGGTTG
>DBWU01000057.1:0-4248 GCA_002309395.1 Oscillospiraceae bacterium UBA1230 | reverse complement strand
ACACGCCGCGGCAAATGACGATTCCATGTCTTCGCGCCGTGCGCGGCGCGAACTCTGCGAGGCTTTCTTGACACGCAGAGCCGGAGGTCATGCCTCCGGCTCTGTCCACGGTACCATGGTGGCAACGCAGCGGTTGATGCTTTTGCCCAGCGCGTGGAATTTTGCTTCATAATCGGTCATCACGCCCTGTACGCCGTCTGCGTGGAGATCGCGGGTCACCTCCGAGAGAAGGAAACCAAACTGCGGGATCTCCTCCAGCGACCACTCAAACAGTTTGTCGTTGTCGGTTTTAAAGTGTATCTGTCCGCCGTCTTTGAGTACGGCGCGGTAGCGTTTGAGAAAATTACCGTGGGTCAGGCGGCGCTTTTTCTGGTTGCTTTTGGGCCACGGGTCGCAGAAGTTCACGTAGATGCGATCCACCTCGCCGGGCGCGAACAGCTCCGGCAGCTGCGCGGCGTCGCCGTCGATGAAATACACGTTGCCGAGCGACGCGTCGCGGCAGCGCTCCATCGCCACCACCATGGCGTCCGGCACTTTTTCCACGGCGATCAGCAGTACGTCCGGCTCCGCCGCCGCAGTCTCGGCGGTGAACCGGCCTTTGCCGCATCCCAGCTCCAGGCGTATCTCCCGTGCGCCCGGCATCAGCGAGCGCCAAGCGCCCCGCAGCGAGGCGGGGTCTTTGATCTGCCGGTCAGCGCAGGCTTCCATTCGGGGCAGCAGGTTTTTCTTTTTACGCATTCTCATGGGTACGATCCTCCGTCGGTCTACCGTTTTTCCTATCATAGCACACCGGCGCGTGCCGGCGCAAACGAAATTTTGTTTTCCGCGGTTTGCACGGCCTTTGTTGGCAAAATGGGCAAAAACGCGGCTTCTTTTTTGTTCAATCATGCAAAAACGGCGGATCTGGCAAAAAGCAGGGGAAAAGTGCTTGCTAAATTTTAAACAATGTAGTATAATTGCATAGGTTAAAATCTATACCTTGTCCGTGATATGCGGGTAAAACAGCAGAGGAGGTATCTGGTTGTGATCCACGTTTTGCTGGAAAAGAAGGGACACGTAGCCGTCGCCACGGTGAACCGGCCTCAGGCGCTTAACGCACTCAACTCCGAGGTGCTGGACGACCTGAACGAGCTGGTCGACACCGTAAAGGCAGACGGCGATATTTATGCCCTGATCCTGACGGGAGCAGGGGAGAAGGCGTTTGTGGCCGGCGCGGATATCGCGCAGATGAGCGGTTTGAACGCGGCGGAAGGCGAGGCGTTCGGCAAGAAGGGGAACGACGTGTTCCGCAAGCTGGAGACTTTGCCGATCCCCACCATTGCCGCGGTGAACGGTTACGCGCTGGGCGGCGGCTGCGAGTTGAGCATGGCATGCGATATCCGCATCTGCTCGGATAACGCGGTGTTCGGCCAGCCGGAAACAGGACTGGGCATTACCCCCGGTTTTGGCGGCACACAGCGATTGCCGCGTTTGATCGGACCGGGGATGGCGAAACAGCTGATTTATTCGGCGCGCAACATCAAGGCGGACGAGGCGCTGCGCGTGGGACTGGTGAATGCGGTCTATCCCACCGGAGAGCTGATGGCGGCAGCGGAAAAACTGGCGCTTACCATCGCCTCTAACGCGCCGGTGGCGGTCCGTGCCTGCAAAAAAGCGATCAACGACGGATTGGAAGCGGAGATGGACGCGGCGGTGGTCATCGAGGAGAAGCTGTTCGGGAGCTGTTTTGCCACGGAGGATCAGAAAGAGGGCATGGCGGCATTTTTGGAAAAACGCAAGCATGAGCCGTATCAAAACCGGTAGACCTGCAGGCGGACGCCTGTATCAATAAAGAAATCAATAAATTATAGGAGGATATGAAACATGAAAGTTGCTATTTTCGGTGCCGGTACTATGGGCAGCGGTATCGCTCAGGTCTTTGCGGCGAAGGGCCACACCGCCTTGATGTACGCTTCCAGCGTGGCAAGCGCACAGCGCCATAAGGACAAGCTGGCGGCGTCTCTGAATAAGAAGGTCGCTCGCGGCAAAATGGAGCAGGCTGTTGCGGACGATATCATGAGCCGCGTGATGGTGGAAGAGTTTGAAGCCGCCGCCGATGCGGATCTGGTGATCGAGTGCGTGGCGGAGAACATGGCGGTAAAGAAGGAGCTGCTGGCTCGACTGGATGCGCTGTGCAAGGATGAAACGGTGTTTGCTTCCAACACGTCCTCTCTTTCTTTGACGGAGATGGCGCAGGGTCTGAAGCATCCGCTGGTGGGTATGCATTTCTTCAATCCCGTGCCGGCGATGAAGCTGGTAGAAGTGATCGCCGGCGGCAATACGCCTGCGGAGCTGGTGGAGTGGACGAAGAATCTGGCCGTGGAGATCGGCAAGACCCCTGTGGTGGTCAACGAGGCGCCCGGCTTTGTGGTCAACAAGATCCTGATCCCCTACTGCAACGAGGGCGTTTGCGTTCTGCAGGAGGGCGTCGCCTCCGCCGAGGATATCGACGTTGCCATGCAGCTCGGCTGCAATCACCCCATGGGTCCCCTGCATCTGGGCGATCTGATCGGCTGGGACGTGGTGCTCAATATCATGGACGTGCTGTATAACGAGACCCATGACAGTAAGTATCGCGCCAACGTGCTGATCCGCAAGATGGTGCGCGCCGGGAAGCTGGGCATCAAGTCCGGCGAAGGGTTCTTTGTTTACAATAAGTAAGACGCCCCGGAATTTATAAAAGAAGGAGATAAGAGTATGGATTTCCATTTGAGTAAGGAACAACTGCTTGTCCGTAAGATGTACCGCGAGTTTGCGGAAAACGAGGTCAAGCCTCTTGCCGCCGAGATCGACGAGGAGGAGCGTTTCCCTGCCGAGACCGTGGAAAAGATGGCGAAGCTGGGTATGTTCGGCATCTACTTCCCCAAAGAATACGGCGGCGCCGGCGGTGACGTACTCAGCTACGCCATGTGCGTTGAGGAGTTGGCAAAGGCTTGCGGCACAACGGCTGTGATCGTATCCGCCCATACCTCTTTGTGCTGCGCGCCGATCTTTGAAAACGGCACCGAGGAGCAGAAGAAAAAGTATCTGCCCGATCTGTGCTCCGGCCGTAAGATAGGCGCGTTCGGACTTACAGAACCTGGCGCCGGAACCGACGCGCAGGGTCAGCAGACCACGGCGGTGCTGGATGAATCCGGCGAACACTACGTGCTCAACGGCTCCAAATGCTTCATTACCAACGGCAACGTGGCGGACGTTTTCGTCATCATCGCCGTTACCGGCAAGACTGTCGATAAGCGCGGCCGCCCCATGAAGGAGATCTCCGCCTTTATCGTGGAGTCTTCCGACCCCGGTTTCTCCCAGGGTAAGCACGAAAAGAAGATGGGTATCCGCGGCAGTTCCACCTGCGATCTGATCTTTGAAGATTGCGTGATCCCTGCCGACCGTCTGCTGGGCAAGAAGGGCGAGGGCTTCAAGATCGCTATGAAGACACTGGACGGCGGACGCATCGGTATCGCCTCTCAGGCACTGGGCCTGGGCGAAGGCGCTGTGGAAGAGGCCATCAAGTATACCAAGGAGCGTGTACAGTTCGGCAAGCGCATCTCCCAGTTCCAGAACACCCAGTTCCAACTGGCGGATATGCATACCCGGATGCAGGCGGCGCAGTTCCTGGTCTATTCCGCCGCTATGAAGAAGCAGAACCACGAGCCTTACAGCATGGACGCCGCCATGGCGAAGCTGTTTGCCGCTGAGGCAGCCTCCGACGTGACACGCCGCGCCGTACAGTTGTTCGGCGGTTACGGCTACACGCGCGAGTATCCCGTGGAGCGGATGATGCGCGACGCTAAGATCACTGAGATCTATGAGGGTACCAGCGAGGTACAGCGCATGGTCATTGCCGCCAATCTGGGTGTGAAGTAAACAAGGGAGGGTATGGAAGTATGAAAATTATCGTTACGGTGAAACAGGTTCCCGACACCTCCGGCAAGGTGGCTGTGAACCCGGATGGCACGCTGGATCGCGCCTCCATGCAGACCATTATCAACCCCGATGACATGAACGCCGTGGAAGCCGCTCTCGCCCTGAAGGACGAGCTGGGTTGCAAGGTCGTCGCCTTTACCATGGGTCCGCCGCCTGCGGAGGGAATGCTCCGTGAGCTGATGGCGATGGGCGTGGACGAGGGCGTCCTCATCACCGCCCGCGAGTTCGGCGGCTCCGACACCTACGCCCCCAGCCAGATCATCGCCGCCGGCATCGACACCCACGGCG
>DBWU01000068.1:3004-8137 GCA_002309395.1 Oscillospiraceae bacterium UBA1230 | reverse complement strand
CCTGCCGCGCCTGCCGCCGCCGCCCCGGTTGCCGCCGCGCTTGCCGCGCCGGTCGCCGCGCCTGCCGCCGCGCCCAACGAGGGCAAGCTGAAGGTGTCGCCCCGCGCCAAGGCGCTGGCGGAGCGCAAGGGGATCGATCTGCGCTTTGCCAGGGGCACCGGTCCTGACGGGCGGATCATCGAGCGTGACGTGGAAGCCATGCTGGAGACCGGCCCCTTCATCACCGGCGCGGCGCGTCCTTACGCCGCCGGTACCGAGAACGGTACGGGCCTCCGGGGCGCCGTGACCACGGCGGATCTGGGCAGTGTGAAGAAGGAAGCGCCTGCGGTCGAGGCACCTGTCGCCGCCGCCGTACCGGCTGCCGCCGCGGAGGAGAACGCGGAATTCGAGGTGGTCAAGAACAGCCGCATCCGCAAGATCATTGCCGCCAATATGCACAACTCCCTCTCCACCATGGCTCAGCTCACCCACAACAGCTTTGCCGACGCCACCGCCATGCAGAAGCTCCGCGCGCGGATCAAGGCGGAGGGCGAGAAGGCAGGGCTGCCCAACATTACCCTCAACGATATGATCATCTTCGCCGTGTCCCGTACCATTCTGGACTTCCCGTATCTCAACGCCCATTACAGCGATGAGAGTATGAAGATGTTCCGCCACGCCAATCTGGGCGTAGCGGTGGATACGGAACGGGGACTGCTGGTGCCCACCATCCGCCATGCCGACGAGATGAGTCTGGTGGAGATCAGCCGCACCATGAAGGAGCTGGTCAAGGAGTGCCAGAGCGGCACCATCGCGCCGGAGAANNTCTCCAACCTGGGCTCCTTCGGCATCACCACCTTTACCCCCATCGTCAATCCGCCCCAGACCGGTATCCTGGGCGTGTGCAACATCGAAACGCGGGTACGCATGAAGGGCGGCGAGCCGGAGTTCTATCCGACCATCAATCTCTCCCTGACCTACGATCACCGCGCCATGGACGGCGCGCCGGCGTCCCGCTTCCTGCAGGCACTGGCTAAAAACATCGCCAACATCGACCTTCTGTTGATGAACTGATAAGAAGAAAGGAAGAAGACATCATGGCTTATGACGTAATCGTACTGGGCGGCGGCCCCGGCGGCTATATCGCCGCGGAACGCGCCGGCCACGCAGGACTCAAGACGCTGCTCATTGAAAAGCGCGCCCTGGGCGGCACCTGCCTGAACGAAGGCTGNNGGCGGCGGCCCCGCCGGCTACAACGCCGCGGAACGCGCGTCCGCAAACGGTCTCAAGACCTGCGTCGTGGAAGAGAGAGCCCTCGGCGGCACCTGCCTGAACGAAGGCTGCATCCCCAGCAAGGTCCTGCTCAACTCCTCCAAGATCTTCCACTACACCACCGACTACGGCAAGCTCTACGGCGTGGTGTGCGACGGCTCCCACGTGGAGCAGAAGACCGTGATCGAGCGCAAGCGCCGCGTGATCGACACGCTGGTGGGCGGCGTGGGTATGGCGATGAAAGCCAACCATGTGGAAGTGGTCAACGCCATCGGAACCATTGCCGGACGCAACGGCGACACCATCGCCGTGGAAGCCGAGGGCAAGACGTACGAGACCAAGTATCTGATCGTTGCCACCGGCTCGAAAGCCTCCGTGCCCCCGATCCCCGGTGTGAAGGAGGGGATCGCCTCCGGCTTCGTGATGACCAACTTCGAGGCGCTGGAGCTGACGGAACTGCCCAAGCGCATGGTGGTCATCGGCGGCGGCGTGATCGGTCTGGAGCTGGCGGCGTATTACGGCGTGGTCGGCTGCAAGGTGGACGTGGTGGAAATGCTGCCCAAGATCGCCGGTCCCATCGACGCGGAGATCTCCACTCTGCTCCAGAAGGGCTACGAAAAAGAGGGCATGACCTTCCATCTGGGCGCCAAGGTCGTTCGCGTTGAGGGCGACGGCGTGGTGTTCGAGAAGGACGGCAAGGAGCAGAAGCTCACCTGCGATAAGGTACTGCTCGCCATCGGCCGCAAGAGCGTGATCGACACCTGCGGTATCGAGCGGCTGGGCATCGTCACCGAGCGGGGCGCCATCCGGGTAGACGATCAGATGCGTACCAACGCGCTGAACGTGTTCGCCGTGGGCGATTGCAACGGCAGATCCATGCTGGCCCACTCCGCCTACCGCATGGGCGAGGTGGCGGTCAACACCATTCTGGGCCGGAAGGATCGGATGCGCTATAAGGCGATCCCCAGCGTGCTGTACACCAACCCGGAGGTCGCCTGCGTGGGTATGAGCGAGGAGCAGGCGAAGGAAGCCGGTATCGAAACCGTCAGCGTGAAACTGCCCATGGCGTATGCCGGACGGTACGTGGCGGAGAACGAGGGCGGCAACGGCATCGCCAAGTTCATCTTCGATAAGAAGTACCGCACCCTCATCGGCGCCCACGTGATGAGCAACTATTCCAGCGAGTTCATCGTCGCCTGCGGTATCATGATCGAGCAGGAGATGACCGTGGACGCCATCCGCGAGATCGTATATCCCCATCCGTCCGTCAGTGAGATCATCCGCGAAGCCGCCTTTGCGGTGAAGCTGTAAAAAAGGAGAGTGTAATCGCTATGTCAAAAGAACAGTTTTACGATCCCAAAGCCCTGCGTAAGCCGGGGAAGATCAAGTTTAAGAACATCGACGTGTGCCAGTATCAAAAGACCGCCAAGGACGTTCTCGCCGACGGCAGCTTTACCGCCGCGGAGCTCGTGGAGATCTACCGGGATATGAAGTATATCCGGGAGTTCGAGGAGATGCTCCGCAGCGTGCGGAACGAGAAGGTCTATAACGGCGTGGAGTACGCCTACACCGGCCCGGCGCACCTGTACATCGGCGAGGAATCCGCCGCTGTCGGCCAGAGCTACCTGCTGGGGAAGGACGACTTCCTGTTCGGCACCCACCGCAGTCACGGCGAGGTGCTGGCAAAAGGCTTGAGCGCCATCGCCAA
Organism: Oscillospiraceae bacterium UBA1230; assembly: GCA_002309395.1. Lineage (GTDB taxonomy): Bacteria > Bacillota > Clostridia > Oscillospirales > Oscillospiraceae > Vescimonas. The sequence goes on along the minus strand of DBWU01000068.1, from coordinate 5,178 downwards.
GATGAGCGACAAGGAGCTGCTGGAGGTCATGGAGACCACCTTCGAGGGCAAGCCCTACGCCGTGGTCAAGGAGCATCTGCCCCAGGCCAGCGTGAAGGAGCAGGCGGTCGAGTTCTTCCTGTACGGATTGATGTGCGAGCTGTTCGGCCGCGAAAACGGCTTTGCCAAGGGTCTGGGCAACTCCATGCACCTGTTCTTCCTGCCCTTCGGTATCTATCCCAACAACGCCATCGTGGGCGGTTCTCCCTGCATCGCCGCCGGCGCCGCGCTCTATAAGAAGAACATGAAGAAGCCGGGCATCGTGGTCGCCAACGGCGGCGACGGTTCTCTGGGCTGCGGCCCCGTATGGGAGGCGCTGAACTTCGCCGGTATGGATCAGTTCAAGACGCTCTGGCCCGACGAGTACAAGGGCGGTCTGCCGGTGATCTTCAACTTCATGAACAACGGCTACGGCATGGGCGGCCGCACCAACGGCGAGACCATGTCCTACGGCGAGCTGGCGCGTGTGGGCGCCGGCATGAACCCCGACCAGATGCACACCGAGCGTGTGGACGGTCTGAATCCGCTGGCGGTGATCGACGCGTACCGCCGCAAGATGAAGCTCATTCACGAGAACAAGGGTCCGGTACTGCTGGACGTGCTGACCTACCGTTTGACCGGTCACTCCACCTCCGACCAGAACGCCTACCGTTCCAAGGAGGAGCTGGACGCGTGGGAAGCCAACGACTGCATCGCCCTGTTCCGCAAACAGCTCATTGACGCCGGCATCGCCACCGACGCCGACGTGGATCAGATCAACGCCGACATCAAGGCGCAGATCACCTCCGTGCTGAAGGTCGCCATCGACCTGACGGTGTCCCCCCGGATCGACTTTTTGAAGGATCCCGACGCCATCTCCCGTTATACCTTCAATAACGGTCACCAGACCGCCATGGCGGATGGCAAGCCTTACGTGCTGACCGAGAAGGCGGAGAACACCCGCGTCAAGAAGATCGCCAACAAAGTCCGCGCCGCGGTGCAGGACGGCAAGCCGGTGTCCAAGCTCAAGCAGTTCACCCTGCGCGACGGTATCTTTGAGGCGATCATGGATAAGTATTACGAGGATCCCACCCTGGTGTCCTACGGTGAGGACGTGCGGGAATGGGGCGGCGCCTTCGGCGTATATCAGGGCTTGAGCGATTCCATCCCCTTCAACCGCCTGTTCAACTCTCCCATTTCCGAATCCTGCATCGTCGCCAGCGCCGTGGGTTACGGCATGTGCGGCGGCCGCAGCATCACCGAGCTGATGTACTGCGACTTTATGGGCCGCGCCGGTGACGAGATCTTCAACCAGATGGCAAAATGGCAGGCGATGTCCGCCGGTCAGCTGAAACTGCCCATGGTCCTGCGCGTGTCGGTGGGCCGTAAATACGGCGCACAGCATTCCCAGGACTGGACGGCTCTGCCCGCCCACGTGCCCGGCTTGAAGGTGGTCTTCCCCGTCACGCCGTACGACGCCAAGGGCATGATGGCTGCCGCCCTCAACGGCACCGATCCCGTGATCTTTATGGAGAGCCAGCTCCTGTACGACAAGGGCGAGGAGTTCCATCTGGAAGGCGTACCCACCGAGAGCTATGAGATCCCCTTCGGCGAGCCGGACGTCAAGCGCGTCGGTAAGGACATCACCATCCTCACCGTGGGCCCGACCCTGTATAAAGCCCTCAAGGCGGCCGACATCCTCAAGGAGCAGTTCGGTCTGGAGGCGGAGGTCATCGACGCCCGTTCCGTGGTGCCGTTCAACTACGATAAGGTGCTTGCCTCGGTGAAGAAGACCGGCAAGATCATCCTCGCGTCCGACGCCTGCACACGCGGCAGCATCGTCAACGATATGGCGACCCATATCAACGCCCTCGCCTTTGACGATCTGGACGCGCCGGCGGTGGTCATCGGCGCCAAGAACTGGATCACCCCCTGCCCGGAGATGGAGGAGCATTTCTTCCCCAACGAGCACTGGTTCATCGACGCGATCCACGAGAAGATCATGCCCCTGCCCGGCTACACCCCCAAGACCAACTTCACCCGCGAGGAGGAGCTGCGTCTGGAGCGCACCGGTATGTAACCGCTCGCACAGGCAAAGAAAAAGGATCCCGACACCGAGTGTCGGGATCCTTTTCAGCTTGTCAAAAAAGCCTCGC
>DBWU01000068.1:0-2979 GCA_002309395.1 Oscillospiraceae bacterium UBA1230 | reverse complement strand
GCGGCGTGTACGTGGCAAATGACACCGCTAGAACGCCGCGCTGTCAAGAACCTGCGCAAAAAAAGCCGTGCCGCCGACCGGCATCCGCGTTTACAGGAAGCGCAGCGCGCCGTAATGGTCGGGGCAGTGGAAGGTACGGCACTCCTCCGGCATGGGATTCCAGACCAGATAATGGGGGTGCGCCGTTTTGTCGCCGCACTTATAGAAGTTGCCGCGCAGTACCGTGCCGGGGCGCGGATCGTAGGCAGGGAAGAACCGGCGCACGAAATCGTGGGGGATGGCGTAGGAGATCGCCCAGCCGTCCTCCGTCATGCGGCTGTGGAAGGCAAAGGGGTCGTCCTGCAAAGGCCAAAGCCGCACCAGATCGTCTATCCCGGTGCCAAGACCCAAAAACATCAGCCCCTTGGGGTTGAACTCGACGTTGAAATACCGTCTGTCGCCGGGCACGGGACAGAAGAAAAACTCCAGACAACTGTCCTCACACGGCTCCTGCCACATCCGGGTATTCTCGGCGCGGATCTCCCGCTCCGCGGCGGAAAGCGCAACGTAAAGCGCCTCGTCGTCATAGCAAAGCCGCGCCTGCGCCGCCACGCCGAAAGCGCCGCCCCACATAGGCGTATCCAACTCCGCCGCCGCCGCGCCGGGCAGATCGCTCCGACTGCCGCGGCACACCGTATATTCTTTCATATCGCCGCCTCCTTACCGCGTTTTTTCTGCAAAAAAGTATAGCGCAAATCCTGTTTTTTGGCAAGTGATGCATTGACAGATTTTCGGGTTTGTGATAGGATAGAACCGGCTAAAGAAAAGCAAATGAAAGAACACTGAAACCAAAAGAAAACCATTTTATGATCTGTGCAGGAGGAAGAAAACATGAAAGACATTATCGTGGATCCCGCTACCAAGTTCAGCTTCCAGCCGTCGGCATTCGTTCCGTTCCAGGATCGCGCCGTGTGCGAGCGCGTTCGCAACATGAGCGGCAAGGAGCTGGAGCAAAGAGAGCCCTGGTGGCATCCTGAATTCAACGTGAAGGTGATGATGAATCCCCATCCGGTGCTGATCGCCACGCTGTTTGCCCGTTTGAAGGCGGCTTCCGAGGCGGGTCGTACCTTCACCATGATCCTCGGCAATCCTGAGCCGGACACCTACATCCCCCTGGCACAGCTGATCAACTATTTCGGCGTGGACTGCTCCAAGGTCCATATCTTCGCCGAGGACGAGTGGGCGGACGATCAGGGCAACATCGCCCCGGAGACGTATGAGGCCGGCTTCGTGCATTCCATGCTCAAGTATCTGGTCTATCAGATCGACCCGAAACTCCGTATGCCTATGGAGAACGTACACTATCCCACCAACAAGAATATCAACGACTATTCCAAGATCATCAACGATATCTCCGGCGGCGGCGCGGACATCATCTCCACCTCCCCCGGCTGGACGGGTCACGTGGCGTTCGTGGATCCCATCCCCGAATTCGTGGGCAGCGGCGATATTGAAGAGTGGCTCAGCCAGCCTGCCAAGATCGTGACGCTCCATCCCATGACCATCATGCAGAACTCCCTCAACGGCACCTTCGGCCAGTCCGGCGATATCGCCAACGTGCCGCCCCGTGCCGCTACCATCGGCCCCATCGATGTGATGCGCGCCAAGGAGCGCATCGAGGTCCACGCCCTTGCCACCAACGGCACCTTCTCCTCCTGGCAGCGCATGACCTCCCGTCTGGTGACCCACGGCCCCGTGACGCCGCTGGTGCCCAGCTCCATGCTCCAGACCAAGAAGACCCAGGTCTATATCAGCGACGAGCTGGCCGCTCCGTTTGAGTGCTGGGAAAAGGTGGGGTATTAAGATGAAACAGTCTGCGCTGGAGATCGCGCGCCAGTCTCTGGAGCTGGAGAGCCGCGCGGTCACGCTGATGAAGGAGTGCGTGGAGAGCGAGGCGTTCGCCCGGGCGGTGGATCTGATCGCCCACGCGCCCCGTGTGATGACCTGTGCCAGCGGCACCAGCGGCATCGCCGCCAAAAAGCTGGCGCACTCCCTGTGCTGTGCCGAGATCGGCGCCATGTTCATGTCGCCTGCCGAGGCGGTGCACGGCGGTCTGGGCGCCCTGAAAGAGGGCGACGTGATGGTGATGGTATCCCGCGGCGGTAAAACGGCGGAGCTGCTGCCCATTATCGACGCGGTGGCGAAGCGCAAGGCGTATCTGGTGGCGGTCACCGAGAAGCTGGATTCCCCCCTTGCCAAGGCGGCGGACGTGATCCTGCCCATGACCATCGAGCGGGAGAGCGATCCCTACAACATGATGGCCACCTCCAGCTTTATGGCGACCATCGCCCTGTTTGACGCGCTGCTGGTGGCGCTGATGGACGAGACCGGCTACCAGAAAGAGTGGTTCGGCGTGATCCATCCCGGCGGCGCCGTGGGCAAGATGCTCAACGGCTGAAAGGGACGGACGAAGGATATGAGTATGAAAAGACCCATTCAGGCGCCGTTTTTTGAGATCGGCCCCAAGGCGTATCTCTACGGCGAGGACGTGATCGAGCTGGCGAAAGCCGCCGACGCCGCCTCGGAAAAATACGGCGTGGATATCATCTTTACCACCCCCGTGGCGGAGATCTCCCGTGTCAAGGCCGCCACGAAGCACATCCACGTGTTCGCGCCCCATATGGACCCCATCCACCCCGGCAGAGGTCTGGCGGATATCCTGCCGGAATCGCTGGTGGCGGCGGGCGCCGAGGGCGTGATGCTCAACCACTGCGAAAAGCCGCTGACACTGGCGGTATTGCGCCAGACCATCCAGCGCGCCGTTGAGGTGGGTTTGACCACCATCGTCTGCGCCGACTCCATGGCGGAGGCGAGTATGATCGCCATGCTCCACCCCGACATCATCGTGGCGGAGCCCAGCGAGCTGATCGGCACCGGCGTAAGCGTGGGGCCGGAATACGTTAAAGCCGCCACCGACGCGGTGAAGAACGTGGATCCCGA
>DBWU01000002.1 GCA_002309395.1 Oscillospiraceae bacterium UBA1230 | reverse complement strand
TTGATGATGGCGCTCTCGATGGGCATACCGTGGTTGTCCCAGCCGGGAACGTAGGGCGTATAGTACCCCCGCATGGCGTGACTGCGAACGATAAAGTCCTTGAGCGCCTTGTTCAGCGCGTGACCCATGTGGATATTGCCGTTGGAGAAGGGCGGCCCGTCGTGCAGGGCGAAACGGGGCTTGCCCTCGTTCTTTTTCAGCAGGGCGCGGTAGAGATCCGTCTCCTCCCAGCGCGCCAGCATCTCCGGCTCGCGCTGGGGCAGTCCCGCCCGCATGGGGAAGCCGCTTTTGGGCATATTCAGCGTTTGTTTGTACTCCATGTTGTCCCTCCGTCTATCTTACACATAATGGTTACTGATAAAAAAACGCGCCTTCGCCTCTCACATGAGAGACAAAGGCGCGACCTCTGCGGTACCACTCTCGTTGCCGCCCCCGCGGGGCCGGCCGCTCATGGGAGGGAGTAACGGCCCTCAACCGTCCGCGCTTACTGGGAGTTCAGCCGGAAGCTCCGGGGTGATCTTCACGCCGCGCCCGTCACCGCCTCACACCTGCCGGCGGCTCTCTTTGCGCGAAACGGCGGCGCTACTCGTCCCCATCCTCGCCTGTTTTATATGGAAGTATGGGGTATTATATACCCCTTTGGCAAAATTGTCAATTTCAGCGGGGAAAGTCTTTTTCCTTGGAGTCCGGCAGTGGTTCCTTTTGACCGCGGCGGCGGCGGACGTATTCATACGCCTCCACCGGCATATTGCGCTTGCGCAGACGACCATCGATGATATGCTTGACGAGCATCTGCAGGCAAGCGCACACCGGCACGCCCAGGAACATACCCGGCACGCCGCCGAAGCCGCCGCCGATCAGGATCGCCACCACCACCCAGAAGCTGGAAATGCCCGTGGCGCCGCCGATGATCTTCGGGCCGATCACGTTGCCGTCCAACTGCTGGAGCAGGATGATGAAGATGACAAAGTAAAGACACTTGAGGGGACTTACCAGCAAAATGAGGAACGCGCTGGGGACGGCGCCCAGGAACGGGCCGAAGAACGGGATCACGTTCGTCACGCCCACGATCACGCTCACCAGCGGCGTATAGGGGATCCCCAGAATGGAACAGCCGATCAGACACAGCACCCCGATGATCAGCGAATCCAGCAGCTTACCCCGGACAAAGCCGGAAAAGACAGCGTCCACCTTTCGGGTGGCGCGGATGATCCACGCCGCGCTCTCCTCTTTGAAAACGCCGTAGAGCATCTTGCAGCAGCGCGCCGCGCTCTTTTCCTTCATCGCCAGCATATATACCGACACGATCACGCCGATGATCAGATTGTAGAAAAAGCTCACCACGCTCCAGATCCCCGACCAGATGCCGCCGGTCAAATTCGCCAGCAGGGACTGCGCCCACGGCAGGACCTGTTCCTTGAGCGCCGTCACGGCACTGTCGTAATAGCGGTCGAAGGTCTCCTTCGCACCGACGCTGGCCTCCGAGTCCTGTTTGAGGAAACCGTCTACCCATTCGTAGATCCGGTTATAATAATTCTCGGCGTTGGCAATAAGCATTTTCACGCTTTCCACCAACTGGGGGATCAGCATGACCATCAGCAGATAGATCAACAGCAGTACGAACGCCCACGTTAAAAGAATGCTGACCGCCCGGAGCAACCCGTCGCTCATACGCAGTTTCCGCCGCGCCGCGCCGCCGCCCTTATCGCACCGCTTGAGCAGACGCTCGATAAAATTCACCACCGGCGAGAGCAGATATGCCATGGCAAACCCGTACAGCACCGGCGCCAGAATGGAAAACAGTTTGGCAAAAAAGTTCTGCAGCGTGCCGCCCATATAAAACGCGTCGTAAAAAATCAACACGGCGCACGCGCTTAAAAACAGCGTCGCGCCAGCGGCGACGCACACGCGAAGATACCTTTTCCGGTCGTTCAACGCCATCACTCCCCTTCCGTAGTATTTATGATAGCCGATTTTATATGCGTTTGCAATAGATGGGAGCAGGATCGTATTGAAAATTTTTCCTGTACGCGATATAATAAAGACCCGGCGCAGCCGCACCGGGTCGTTCGGCGTCGGTCTGCACCGGCGGAGCGACGCCGTGTATCCGAAAAAGGAGCTTTTACGCCCTATGAAAACCATGCTGTTTATCGTCAATCCCCGGGCGGGGAAAACACGCTCTCGCGCGCCGCTTTTCGACGCGGTAAGTATTTTTTCCCGGGCAGATTATCTCGTCCACGTGCACATGACGGAGGGCACGGGGGACGCCGCCGCCACCGCCGCCTCCTTAGGCGGTCAGTTTGACGCGGTGGTCTGCGCCGGAGGCGACGGCACGCTCAACGAAACCCTCTCCGGCTTGATGACGCTGCCGAAGCGTCCGCCGGTGGGCTATCTGCCCTGCGGCAGTACCAACGATTTTGCCGCCAGCTTGCACCTGCCGCTCCAGATCCCGGCGGCGGCGGAGGCGGTCATTGCCGGAACGGCGCATCCGCTGGACGTGGGACTCCACAACGGGCGGCACTTTGCCTACGTCGCCTCCTTCGGCGCCTTTACCCGCGCCTCCTACGCCGCGGCGCAAAGCGCCAAAAACGCGCTGGGGCATTTTGCCTACGTGCTGGAGGGACTCAACAGCCTCAACTCCCTGCGACCCTATCCCTGCCGCCTGGTGGCGGACGGGGAGATCATTCAGGGGGAGTACATCTTCGGCGCCATCTGCAACACCACTTCCCTTGCCGGTATGATCCGGCTGAACCCCAACCGGGTGGAGATGAACGACGGGCGGTTTGAACTGCTGCTGCTGGAAAACCCGAAAACGCCGCTGGATCTGCAGAACCTGCTGGTGGCGCTCACCTCCATGGAGTACGACTATCCCGGCGTGATCTTCCGCCACGTCCGGCAGGTCACCGTGGAGTCGGACGAGGCGATGCCCTGGTCGCTGGACGGCGAATACGCCCCCGGCGCGCCCTGTGTGGAGATCCGCAATCTGCCCGGCGCGGTGGAGCTTTTACTGCCCGACAACGCATAGATATCCGCCCTTTTCAGGCGCCGGAGCTTCGATTCCGGCGCCTTTTTGCGTAAAAAACTCCGTATCCGCCCTGATTCTCCCCGTTTTTTTCGCAAAAAAGTCTTGCATTGCGGCGCGGTGTGTGGTATACTGCCTACCGTAAGGTGTCATGTTTGTCAGAGTGGACGTTCCGTCCGCTCTTTTTGTTGGGCAAATCGGCATCCGTAAAAACGGACGATATAGGAGCGGCGCCATGAAAAAAGTAACGGAGCTGGTGGCACAGCTTGCCGCGCCGGTGGTGGACGCCAACGGCTGTAAGCTGTGGGACGTGGAATACGTACGGGAAGCGGGTCAGTGGTACCTGCGACTGTATATCGACAAGGACGGCGGCGTGGACATTCTGGACTGCGAGGCCATCAGCCGCGCCGTCAGCGACCTTCTGGACGAGGCGGACCCCATCGAGGGGAGCTACACCTTCGAGGTGTCCTCCGCCGGCGCCGAACGGCCCCTCAAGCGACCCGGCGACTTCGCACAGTTTATGGGCAGTCCCGTGCTGTTGAAAACGTATCAGCCGCGGGACGGGCGCAAGGAGTTCGCCGGCGTGCTGGCAGGGTATGAAGACGGCGCCGTGACGGTGGATATGAACGGCTCGCCCCTGCGCTTTGAAAAAAACGAGATCGCGCTGGTTCGCCTGCGGATCGAATGGTAATCAGGAACAATGCAGATAAGGAGAAATAGCCATGAAATGTGACGAGATCTTTGCGGCGCTGTCCATGCTGGAAAAGGAGCGCGGCATCCCCCGGAATTTTATGCTCGGCAAGATCATTCAGGCGCTGACCACCGCCTACAAGCGTGACCACGACGGCGTGGAAAACGTGGTGGTGGACGTGGACGAGGACAACTGCGATCTGAAGATGTACGTGCAGAAAACCGTGGTGGACACGGTGGAGAACCCCGGCACGGAGATTTCGCTGGAGGCGGCCAGGGAGCTGTCCGCCCGGTATGATCTGGGCGACGTGGTGAATCTTCCCGTGACCAACGTGGAATTCGGCAGGATCGCCGCCGGTAACGGCAAGCAGGTCATCATCCAGGGCCTGCGGGAAGCCGAACACGGCATGATCTACGATGAGTTCAACTCCAAACAGCACGAGATCCTCACCGGCACGGTGAGCCGGATCGACCCCCGCAACGGCAACGTGATCCTGCGTCTGGGCGTAGGCAACGAATCGGCGGACGCGGTACTGCCCGTCGGCGAGCAGGTCGCCGGTGAGAGCTTCCGGGAGGGCCAGCTGGTGAAGGTATATCTGGTGGAGGTCCGCCGCACCACGCGCGGTCCCCAGGTGGTGATCTCCCGGACGCATCCCGGTCTCGTGCGGCGGCTGTTCGAGTTGGAGGTGCCGGAGATCTACGACGGCACGGTGGAGATCCGCAGCGTGGCCCGCGAGGCCGGCAACCGCACCAAGATGGCCGTGTGGTCCGAGGAT
>DBWU01000001.1:2406-3398 GCA_002309395.1 Oscillospiraceae bacterium UBA1230 | reverse complement strand
GGGTTCATTTTATGCATTTTTCAAAGACTTACGCCCTTCAGAGTCGGAGTCTGACACTCTATCCAGCTGAGCTACGGGCGCGTAGTCGCCTTGTGTCCGGCAACACCGAACACAGCGTATTATAGCAACTTCTCCCGTCGTTGTAAAGAAAAATTTTCCGAAACTTTGTTAAAAAGGTTGACAACTTTTTCCTTTTTGCGATATACTATACAAAATCGATCGATCCGCGGTCTTTACACGGCTGTTTCGGCGGATTTGCGCCATAGGGGGGAATCGAATGAAGAAGCAAAAAATATCCGATGCCGTGATCCATCGGCTTCCGCGCTACTATCGCCACCTGGACGATCTGCACAGCCGCGGCGTGGTGCGTATCTCGTCCAATCTGCTGGGCAGCAAAATGGGCATCACCGCCTCCCAGATCCGGCAGGATCTGAGCTGCTTCGGTGAATTCGGGCAACAGGGATACGGCTATAACGTGGCGGTCCTGCGTAAGGAGATCGGTCATATCCTCGGCGTTGAGAACGGGCACCGGCTCATCATCATCGGCGCCGGACACTTGGGGCACGCGCTGCTGCAGAACTTCGATTTCGGCGCGGTGGGATTCCAGATCGACTCCGCCTTTGATATTTCTCCGGCGCTGATCGGCACTGAGATCCGGGGCGTGACCATCCGCTCCATGGACGAGCTGGAGGACTACGTTGCCGCCTATCGCCCCGACGTGGCGGTACTCACCGTGCCCCAGGCGGTGGCACAGCCCATGGCGTCCCGGCTGATCGATCTGGGAATCCGCGGATTCTGGAACTTCACCAACGTGGAGCTGTCCACGGATACGCCCGGCGTCTTTTTCGAGGACGTACACTTCGTGGACACGCTTTTGACCCTCAGTTACCGGATCTCCCGTTCCTGACGGCGCACCTTTGCACGGCGTTTGCATACTATGGAATGAGACCTGCGTACAGGTCACAAATTTCATAGGAGGTTACGCTATGTGT
>DBWU01000001.1:156-2338 GCA_002309395.1 Oscillospiraceae bacterium UBA1230 | reverse complement strand
CAGGGCGGCTGCGGCTGCGGCTGCTGAACCGGCGGTTCTTCTCCCCCCATCCCTCGATGGGGGGAGATTTTTTTCTCAAAAAAAGCTGACAGGCGTTGTCGCCTGTCAGCTTTTACAGTATCACGGGTATCTCCCGGTCAATGGAGATCTCATCCGGCGCCACGCGGCACGCATATGCCGCCACCACCACGCCGGACGCCTGTGCCCGGCGCAGCGCCGCGCCGAATGCCGGATGGGTATCGTCGTTCGGCGCAAGATCGAGGGCGCGCGCCATCTGCACCACGAAAAACGCCGCCGCGCGATGCCCTTCCCGTGCCAAACGCGTCAGCTCCAAAAGGTGCTTTACGCCGCGCTCCGTCGGCGCGTCGGGGAAACGGCAGTGTCCGTCCTGCTCCAGCGTTACGCCCTTGACCTCGATATAATACGGGCCCCGTTCCGTTCCGGCGCAAAAATCCAGACGGGATCGCCCCACGGAGACTTCACTTTGCAGCTCACAAAGATCGGGGATCCAGCGATTCGCCCACTCGGCAAAGACCCGATTGGGCGCCTGGGCGTCCATATTGATGATCTGTCCGCCCTTTTCCACCGCGATCAGGTCGAACGCCGTTTTGCGGTTTGCCCCCGGGCAGTGGGTGAGATATACCGCCGCGCCGGGCACCAGCAGTTCCCGACAGCGCCCGGTATTCTTTACGTGGCACACCACCGTTTCCCCCTCCAGCGACACGCGGGCGATAAAACGGTTGGGGCGCTCCAAAAACACGCCGCGTTTTACGTTTTCATACCGCATCCGATCGCCTCCTGCCGGTATTGTACCATGGCGCCGCGCTTGGCGCTACCGCTCTCGGGGCGATTTGTGCGAATTGTAGAAATACATATGTTTAAACACTTTTCTTTGTAACGTTTCACAATTTTTGTTTGCTTTACACCGTATATCTTGCATAGTAATGACCGTTTTGGTATAATTCAATCAATTATTTAATATGGGGGGAATTGGCATTGGATTACAGTAACCTTTTTGTCGTAGCCATGGGCGTCGGCACGGTATTCGTGGGGTTGATCTGCATTATCGCGCTGGTGTCGCTGATGAGCTGGCTGTGCCGCAAGACGGAGGCGGCAAAACCCGCCCTCACCGCTCCGGTCACCGCGCCGGCGCGGTCTGACAGCGGCGCCGTGGTCGCCGCCATCTCCGCCGCTGTTGCAGAGGAATTGGGCACGGACGTATCCGCCATCCGGATCGTTTCCATCAAAAAAGTTTAAAGTCAGGGGGTAATGAAACATGAAAAAGTATCAAGTCAACGTCAACGGAACCGTATATGAGGTGGAGATCGAGGAGCTGACCGGCGCCGCCGCTGCCGCTCCTGCCGCCGCTCCTGCCGCCGCTCCTGTTGCCGCGTCCGCCGACGGGGAGATCGTTGCCGCGCCTATGCCCGGCAATATTCTGGCGGTCAACGTTGCCGCCGGTGACAGTGTGAAAAAAGGTCAGGTGCTGATGGTGCTGGAAGCCATGAAGATGGANNTCATGTGCCCCCGGGACGGCAAGGTCCTGTCCGTGGCGGTCGCCAAGGGTGCTTCCGTGGAGTCCGGCGCCGTGCTGTGTACGCTCCAGTAACCCGGAGGTACGCAGATGGAAGCCATTTTGAATTTTATCAACAACACGGGCTTTGCCCAGTTCTTCGTCGGCGATAACTGGCGCTGTGCGCTGATGCTGGTCATCGCCTGCGTACTGCTCTATCTGGGGATCGTGCGGAAATTTGAGCCCTTGCTGCTGGTGCCGATCGCTTTCGGTATGCTCATTACCAATCTGCCCGGCGCCAATATGTTCCACGANNTTCGCCGGCGGGCACGTCCACTGGGATCTGTTCGGCGGCGCGCCGGTGACGGCGGATTTCCTCTCTGAAATGCTGGCAAACGGCGTTTCGGCCGACGTATTACAGCCCTACGTGGATTCCCTGTGGAGCACCGCCCAGAATCTCTTCAGCCCCGATTCGCTCCAGCAGGTCGCCACCCAGATCGCCGCCGCCACAGGTGAGGCGGCAGGGTCCCTCAGCGTTCAGCTCCAGACTCTGCTCACCGCCGAGCAGTTCGCCGCCTCCAGCGGCGTGACCATGAGCAACGTGACCGTTTCGGCAGGTCTGGTGGATATCCTGTATCTGGGTATCAAGCTGGGCATCTATCCCTGCCT
>DBWU01000001.1:0-120 GCA_002309395.1 Oscillospiraceae bacterium UBA1230 | reverse complement strand
AATCCCAAGAGCCTGCTGTTGGGCGCCGCGGCACAGGTGGGCATCTTTGCCACGTATCTGGGCTGCCGGCTCAGCGGCGTGTTCTCCGGCGCGGAGGCCGCCTCGATCGGCATCATCGGC
>DBWU01000014.1 GCA_002309395.1 Oscillospiraceae bacterium UBA1230 | reverse complement strand
CCGCCGCACCCAAACGGGTGCGGCGGTTTTAACATAGTAGGAAAGAAGATCAATCGCTGTCCAGCTTCAACACCGCCATAAAGGCTTCCGTAGGCACCTGCACCGTACCGAGATTCCGCATCTTCTTCTTGCCCTCTTTTTGCTTCTCCAGGAGTTTCTTCTTGCGGGTGATGTCGCCGCCATAGCACTTGGCGAGCACGTCTTTTCGCATGGCTTTTACGGTTTCCCGTGCGATGATCCGTCCGCCGATGGCCGCCTGGATGGGCACCTCGAAGAGCTGGCGGGGGATGTTGTCCTTCAGTTTTTCGCACAGACGCCGGGCACGGGGATACGCCTTGTCCTTGTGGGCGATAAAGCTCAACGCGTCCACACCGTCGCCGTTTAGGAGAAGATCCACCTTCACCAGCTCGCTGGCACGGTAGCCGGACAGCTCATAGTCCAGCGAGGCGTAGCCCTTGGTGTTGGCTTTGAGCGTGTCGAAAAAGTCGTAGATGATCTCGTTGAGGGGCATCTGATAGTGCAGCTCCACCAGCCGGGTATCCAGATACTGCATATCCTTGAACTCACCCCGGCGATCCTGGCACATGGGCATGATGTTGCCCACGTAATCCTGAGGTGTGATGATGGACACCTTCACGTAGGGTTCCTCCGCCCGTTCGATGGTGCCGGGATCGGGATAGTTGTGGGGGTTATCCACCCGTACCAGCGTGCCGTCCGTTTTATACACGTGGTAAATCACACTGGGCAGCGTGGTAACAAGATCCAGATTAAACTCTCGCTCCAGACGCTCCTGAATGATCTCCATGTGGAGCATCCCCAAAAAGCCGCAGCGGAAACCGAACCCCAGCGCCACGGAGGATTCCGGCTCAAAGGTCAGCGAAGCGTCGTTCAGCTGCAGTTTTTCCAGCGCGTCACGCAGGTCGGGATACTTGCTGCCGTCCTCGGTGTAGATGCCGCAGTAGACCATGGACTGGGCGCCCCGGTAGCCGGGCAGCGGCTCGGCGGCAGGCCGCTCCGCGCCGGTGATGGTGTCGCCCACCCGGGTGTCCTTCACGTTTTTGATGCTGGCGGTGAAATAGCCAACCTCGCCGGCTTGCAGCGCCTCGGTCGGTTCGTTGCCCAGCGGCTTGAGATATCCGCACTCCAGCACCGTGTATTCCGCGCCGCTTGCCATCAGACGCACCGGCATTCCCCGGCGGATCGTGCCTTCCATAATGCGGAAATACACCACCACGCCCACGTAGGGGTCGTACTGGCTGTCGAATACCAGCGCCCGAAGCGGCGCGTCGGGATCGCCGGAGGGTGCCGGCACGTTTTGCACGATATCCTCCAGCACGGCGTCGATATTCAGCCCCAGCTTGGCGGAGATCTCCGGCGCGTCCAGCGCCGGCAGTCCGATGATATCCTCCACCTCCTGCTTGGCGCGGACGGGGTCGGCGGCAGGCAGATCGATCTTATTGAACACCGGCAGGATCTCCAGATCGTGTTCCATGGCGAGATACGTGTTTGCCAGCGTCTGCGCTTCCACGCCCTGTGTGGCGTCCACCACCAGCACCGCGCCTTCACACGCCGCCAGCGAGCGGCTCACCTCATAGTTGAAGTCCACATGACCGGGGGTGTCGATGAGGTTCAGCGCGTAGGTTTCGCCGTCGGCGGCGGTATAAAAGAGATGAACAGCTCTGGATTTGATGGTGATGCCGCGCTCCCGTTCCAGATCCATATTGTCCAGGAGCTGATTTTCCATATCCCGCTCCGCAACGGCGTTGCACTTTTCCAGCAGACGGTCCGCCAGCGTGGACTTGCCGTGGTCGATGTGGGCGATGATGGAGAAATTACGGATTTTAGAAGGATCAAACATAGCAATACCTCACGGATGTTTACAGCAGTTTTTTGGCGCGCTCGTCCACGTTGTGGAACACCTGCGCGGCGCTCTGTCCCAGACCGGGATAGTCGGCGGTAAGCGTCTGGCTGGACAGGGACGGGAAGGCGCCCGGCGCACAGCCGTCCAGCGCCTGCAAATACCGCGTCCGTGCCAAAGAGGCGTCCGCGTCCACCAGTCCGGCGGCAAAATCCGCGCCGCTGACGCTGAAATACTCGTCGCTGACGCCGGCGCGCTGATAGAGATGCCGCATCAACTGATAGAGCGCGTCGCACAGATACTCTCCGGCGGCGGAGATCGCGGCGCGGCTTCCCAGCTTTGCCAGGAGATCGAACAGCACGTTGGCGGTGTTTACCACCAGCTTTTTTTGCAGTGTGGCGAGAATACTGCCCTTGAGCGAGCCTTTTTCCGCCGAGGAATCGTATAAGTCGTCCGCGCCGATGATGGCGCCGTCCCGGCTCATGGTGCGGCCCAGCAGATAGTCCGCCGATACGCGGTAATAGTCGCAAACCTTTACCACAAACGACAATCCCGGCTCCCGAACGCCGTTTTCATAATGGCTCAAAAGCGCCTGACTGATGCCCAGCGCCGCCGCCGTTTTCCGTTGAGACGCGCCGCGCTCCTGCCGCAGAAGGCTCAAAGTGCGGGAAAAATCCGTTGCCATGGCAAGCTCTCCTTTTGCTCGTTTCTCTTTTGCAATACAGTTAGTAGATTATAATCCGATTTATACAAAATGTAAAGATTTTCTTTGCGAGGGCCGCTTTATGCCGCTGGAAAAAGTTTTTCTTGACATGGAAAAAAGTTCTGCCATAATATAAAGGTAGGGAAAGCCGGGATTTCCCGGCAAGTAGGCAAAATGTAACCGCGCCGCGGAGCGGCGCGATACGGGAGGAATACGGATGGAAAAGAAATCTTATACGCCGGCGGAGATCCGGAAGGCGCCCTTTGTCGGTTCCGACGTGATCCGCACGTCGCCTGTGGCAAATCCCCTGGATGACGAAACGCCGATTCAGGGGAATTGACGGATAGGTTCGGCCATAAGGAAGCAAACCGCCCTGCGGAGCAGTTGTCCGCAGGGCGGTTTTTATTAAGACGGTCGTCCTGGCGGAACCGGCGACCGGGGGACAACGTGCCGGCGCGGCGGTGAAAAACAATTTGGAAGTTTTACTTGAATTTATCCGCCGGCTGGGTTATAATAGCTACGTTCTTTCGCCGGTGTGATGGAATTGGTAGACGTGACGGACTCAAAATCCGTTGGACTTATCATCCGTGTGGGTTCGAGTCCCACCACCGGCACCAAAGCCGCGGGCGTCTTTTGAAGAAGTCCGTGGCTTTTTTCTGCCGCAACCGCGGGTTGCTTGTGATTGCGCCGGCGGCGTGATACAATAACCCCACAGCAGACGGGAGGAGGGTTCTTTGTGAATATCGGAGCTGTGTTGCGTGAGTTGCGCGTGAAAAAGGGGCTGTCTCAGGAGGAGCTGGCTGAAAAAGTGTTTGTGACGCGGCAGGCGGTATCGCGCTGGGAAACCGGCGAAACAGTGCCGGGCACCGATACGCTGAAACATCTCTCGGCATTTTTCCACGTGTCTATCAACACCCTGCTGGGTCAACCGCGGCAAATCTGCCAGTGTTGCGGCATGCCGCTGGGCGACGGGGATTTCGGCACAAACCGTGACGGATCGATTAACGGCGAGTATTGTAAATGGTGCTATGCCGACGGCACATATCTCTATAACAACATGGACGACCTGATGGACGTATGCGTAAAGAATATGGTGAGCGAAACGGCTTCCGAACAACAGGTGCGTGCCTATTTAAAGGAATTGTTACCCACGCTGAACTACTGGAAGCATCACGCCGATATGAGCGACAACGGCAAATTTGAAGCGTTCAAGGCGCAGTTGGCGGCGGAGATCAACGCCCTTTGCGTGCCCGGGATGCCCCGGGTGGACAAGCTTTACGCGCTGGTGGGGAAACAGGTGAACCTGGCATATCCGCTGCCCGGCGGTCAGACGGCGACGTTCCTTGACGATGAAGCGGTCTATCTGGGGACGCAGCTGGTGGCGGACACCGGCGAGCGATGTTTCGGCGTTCTTGCCAACACGGAGTTTATTCTGCTTTGCACCTACAAGGAAAACGGCGCCGAGCCGGAATTGCTCCTATATAAAAAACACTAAAAAAGGGGAGGTGAACCGCAGTTCACCTCCCCTCAGCGTGTCAAAAAAGCCTCGCA
>DBWU01000041.1:14781-15471 GCA_002309395.1 Oscillospiraceae bacterium UBA1230 | reverse complement strand
CATGGGGTTGAACTCGTGGAGGGAGGAGATGATCGCCTTGATCTGCTCCACAGACTTGCCCTGGGTCTTGGCCAGCAGAGCGATGTCCGCCTCGTCGGTGGGTACGAACTCATGCAGCGGAGGATCGAGGAAGCGGATGGTTACGGGGCAGCCTTCCATCGCTTCATAGATGCCTTCAAAGTCGCCCTGCTGCATCGGCATCAGCTTCGCCAGCGCCGCTTCCCGCTCTTCAGCGGTATCGGAGCAGATCATCTCGCGGATGGCGGCGATACGGTCGCCCTCAAAAAACATATGCTCGGTGCGGCAAAGACCGATACCCTCGGCGCCCAGCGCACGGGCGTTGGCGGCGTCATACGGCGTGTCGGCGTTGGTACGCACCTGCAGGCGGCGATACTTGTCCGCCCAATCCATCACGGTCTTGAAGTTGCCGGACACAGTAGCTTCCACCGTGGGCAGCGCGCCGTCATAGATATTGCCGGTGGAGCCGTCCAGGCTCATCCAGTCGCCCTCGCGGTACGTCTTGCCGGCGAGGGTAAAGCACTTGTTCGCCTCGTCCATGGTAATGGCGGAACAGCCGGACACACAGCACTTGCCCATGCCCCGCGCCACCACGGCGGCGTGAGACGTCATACCGCCGCGCACGGTCAGGATGCCCTGCGCCGCGGCCATGCCCTCGATATCCTCGGGGCT
>DBWU01000041.1:14509-14725 GCA_002309395.1 Oscillospiraceae bacterium UBA1230 | reverse complement strand
CTTGCCGCAGGCGGCGCCGGGAGACGCCGGCAGCGCCTTGCCTACCGGCTTGGCGGCTTTGAGCGCCTTGGGGTCGAACTGGGGATGGAGCAGCGTATCCAGATTGCGCGGATCGATCATCGCCACAGCCTGCTGTTCGGTGATCATGCCCTCTGCCACCAGATCGCAGGCGATCTGCAAAGCCGCGGGCGCGGTACGCTTGCCGTTACGGCACTG
>DBWU01000041.1:14190-14485 GCA_002309395.1 Oscillospiraceae bacterium UBA1230 | reverse complement strand
GTGAACTCCATATCCTGCATGTCGCGGTAATGGTCTTCCAGAATACCGCAAACCTTCACGAACTCGTCATACGCTTCGGGGAACTTCTCCGCCATTTCGGAGATGGGCATCGGCGTACGCACGCCTGCCACCACGTCCTCGCCCTGGGCGTTGGTCAAAAACTCGCCCATCAGCTTCTTTTCGCCGGTGGCGGGGTCACGGGTAAACGCCACGCCGGTACCGCAATCGTCGCCCATGTTGCCGAACGCCATGGACTGCACGTTCACCGCCGTGCCCCAGGAATAGGGGATGTCGT
>DBWU01000041.1:13824-14165 GCA_002309395.1 Oscillospiraceae bacterium UBA1230 | reverse complement strand
CGGAACACGGCCTTGATGGCGCCGATGAGCTGTTCCTTGGGATCGGAGGGGAAGTCGGTGCCGATCTTGGCTTTGTACTCCGCCTTAAACTGCATCGCCAGTTCTTTCAGATCGTCGGCGGTCAGCTCCACGTCCTGCTTCACGCCGCGGCTCTCTTTCATCTTGTCAATGAGCTGCTCGAAGTATTTCTTGCCGACCTCCATCACCACGTCGGAATACATCTGGATGAAACGGCGATAGCAGTCCCACGCCCAACGGGGGTTGCCGGACTTCTTGGCGATCACGTCCACCACGTCCTCGTTCAAGCCGAGGTTCAAAATGGTGTCCATCATGCCGGGCAT
>DBWU01000041.1:11825-13696 GCA_002309395.1 Oscillospiraceae bacterium UBA1230 | reverse complement strand
TCGTTGATCTGGCGGCCGTCCTCATAGTACTGGGTGCACGCCTCGGTGGTAATGGTGAAGCCCTGAGGCACCGGCAGACCGATGTTGGTCATCTCCGCCAGGTTGGCGCCCTTGCCGCCCAGCAGCTCGCGCATCTTGGCGTTGCCTTCGGTAAACAGATAACAATACTTCTTGCTCATGTTTCTCCTCCGTGTCTTTATTCAAAATATATTTGCTTTCTTTTGAGAACAATTTATTATAATCGACTTTCGCGCTAAAAGCAAGGGATAATCCAAAGAAAGTCCGCTTCGGTAAAACATTTTTCCGGAAAACGGCTTCTACGGCTTGCGCGGTTGCTTTTGCGTGTGTTATACTATATCGTTGGAAAGTATAGACGTCTTGCAGACAGGGAGGGCGGACATGGCAGAAGAAAACGGATGGCTCCGGCGCGTACGCGCTCTGGCTCGCCGCGGCGATTTGCCCCACGCCGTGATCCTCTCCGGCGCCGGCTCTGATGCCTCGCAGGCGCAATATCTGTGCGCCGCCATGCTCTGCACGGAGCAGGATAAACCCTGCCTGCACTGCGCCGCCTGCCGGAAGGTTCTGGGCGGTATCCACCCCGACGTGTACGTTGCGGACGATCCCGACCACAAGGAGCTTTCCATGGATCTGATGCGCTCCGTGCGGCAGGACGCCTATATCCGCCCCAACGAGGGCGCGCGCAAGATCTTCGTGTTTCCCGACAGCGCCCGGCTCAATGAACGGGATCAAAACGTGCTGCTGAAGATCGTGGAGGAGGGCCCTCCTTACGCCGCGTTTATCTTCTGCGCCGTTTCCGCGGCGCTGCTGCTGCCGACGGTGCGCTCTCGCTGTGTGGAGATCAACCTCCGCCTGCCGGAGGGCGCGTTCGTTCCGCCGGAGGACGCCGCGGCGCTGTGCCGCGCGTTGCTGGAGGAGGACGCCGTCGTCCTGTCGGAGCGGTTGGCAGCGCTGGAGAACCGCCGCCTCAAACGGGAGGAGCTTCAGTCGATCCTGCGGGGCGCGTGGCGCGTTTGCGCCGACGCGTTGCTGCTTCGGTGCGGCAAACCCGACCCGGCGCAGACCCCGGATTCACTTTGTTATCAAATCAGCCGGCGCTTTGACGGCGCACGGCTCAACCGGCTGATCGCACTGCTGCGCCGCTGCGGTGACGAGTGCGATTACAACGTAGGCACAGGTCACGTCCTCGGCGCTCTGCTGGCAGGATGGGACGAGCTGTGCAGGAAAGGATAAGGGAACGATATGGCAACTGTGATCTCCGTCCGTTTTCGGAACGGACCGAAAACCTATTATTTTGACCCGGGCGAGCTGCAGATCGGCGCCGGTGACACCGTGATCGTGGATACGGCGCAGGGGCAGGAGTTCGGGCACTGCAGCCGGGGCAACCACACGGTGGACGACGCCGCCGTGGTACAGCCGCTGCGCCGGGTGGTGCGCCTCGCCACGGAAAACGACCGCCGCACCGACGAGCTCAACCGCCAGAGGGAAAAGGAAGCCTTTGCCGTGTGCGAAAAGAAAATCGCCGCCCACGGGCTGGATATGAAGCTGGTACGGGTGGAGTACAGCTTTGACGGCGGCAAGATCCTGTTTTTCTTCACCGCCGACGGACGCGTGGATTTCCGCGATCTGGTGAAGGATCTGGCCGGCGTGTTCCGCAGCCGGATCGAACTGCGCCAGATCGGCGTGCGGGACGAGGCGAAGATGCTGGGTGGTCTGGGGATCTGCGGACGGCCCTTCTGCTGTGCCGAATATCTGGACGATTTTCTGCCCGTGTCCATCAAAATGGCAAAAACCCAGAATCTGAGTTTGAATCCTGCCAAGATCTCCGGCACCTGCGGCAGGCTGATGTGCTG
>DBWU01000041.1:0-11762 GCA_002309395.1 Oscillospiraceae bacterium UBA1230 | reverse complement strand
TCCGTCAAGCTGGACGAGCGGCAGGAGCCGCCCCGGTGCTATCATAACTGCGAGGTATGCGTCCTGCGGAGCGGCAAGGGAAGCCGTGACGGGATCGAGATCCCCGATCAGCGCCCGGCGCGATACGTGCCGGCACGACGGGAGGAGGATCCCTTCTTTACCGACGAGCTGAGCGCCGCCCCCGACGCGCCGGATGCGCCTGCGGCGGAAGAAAACGCGGAACCCCGGCGCCGCCGTCATCGCGGCAAAGGCGCCGCCAACCCCCAGCCGACGCCG
Organism: Oscillospiraceae bacterium UBA1230; assembly: GCA_002309395.1. Lineage (GTDB taxonomy): Bacteria > Bacillota > Clostridia > Oscillospirales > Oscillospiraceae > Vescimonas. Next base: position 11,486 of record DBWU01000041.1, on the reverse strand, counting down.
GACGCCGCCCCGGAGCGGTCCGCCGGGCAGAACCGCCGCCGTCACCGCGGCGGCAAGGGCGGCGAAAAGCGTGCCGCCGAAACTGCCGCCCCCGGCGCAGCCGTGGGAAACGGCGAGGGCAAAAAGCGCAACCGCCGCGGCGGTAAGCGTCATCACCGAGGCGCGCCGAAAAACAGCGAGGCTTGAACATGGGAAAATTCACCGGGGTGTTGGTCGTCAGCGACTACGACAACACCATCAATTTCACGGAGCCGTCCCTCAAAACCGGGACGCTTCCGCCGCCCGTTTCACAGGAGAATCGCCGCGCCATCGAATCCTTTATGGCACAGGGCGGCATCTTCTCCGTGGCGACCGGCCGGGCGCTTCCGGCGTTCGATCTGGTACGGGGCGACGTGCCGTTCAACGGGCCCACCATTCTTTTCAACGGCGCCGCTATTTACGACTACGCTGCCGGCAGGTATCTTTGTACCGCCTTTTTGCCCCCTGACGCCGCCGCCTACGCCCAGCAGGTGCTGGATGCGTTTCCGGCGCTGGCACTGGAGGTATATCACGACGATAACAATATCCACGCCGTGCAGTCCAACGACCTGTCCCGGCGCCGCCTGCATCTGACCCACGCACCTACGGTGACGTGCCGGAGTTTAGCGGAAGTCCCGGCGCCGTACAGCAAAATGGTGTTTCCCTCCGAGGATATGGCGGCGCTGGACGCGGCGGAAGCGTTTATCGCCGCGCAGCCCTGGGGCCGACAGCTCTCCATCGCGCGGTCGGCGGCGCTGCTCTTGGAATGCACCGCCTTGGGCGCGGATAAGGGCAGTATGACGGATCGTTTGGCGTCCATGCTGAACATCGCGCCGGAGCACGTGTATTGCGCCGGAGACCATGCCAACGACGTGTCCATGCTCCGCCGCGCCCGGATCCCGTTCGCCCCTGCCAACGCCATTGACGAGGTCAAGGCGGTTCCCGGCATCCGGATCCTTCCCCATTGCAGGGAAAACGCCATCGCCGCCATGATCGAACAACTGGACGCGCTTTATTGACAGCATTGATATTACATTGAGAAAGGACTGGGGATCACCATGCCGTTATTGGAATGTAAACAGCTTTGCAAGCGTTACGGCGCCGTGCAGGCGCTGAACAACGTGGATCTTTCGGTGGAGCCGGGCCGGATCGTGGGGCTTCTGGGGCCCAACGGCAGCGGCAAATCCACCTTGTTGAAAATTGCCAACGGGTTGCTGACGCCTACCTCCGGCACGCTGACCATCGACGGGCTTACGCCGGGCACCGAAACCAAAAAGCTGGTTTCCTATCTGCCGGAGCGCACCTATCTGTCGCGCTGGATGAACGTGGTGCAGCTGCTGGATTTCTTCTGCGATTTTTACGCCGATTTCGACCGGGAGACCGCCGAGCGGATGCTCACGGCGCTGGAGATCAGCCCCAAACTCCGCATCCGGCAGATGAGTAAGGGAACACAGGAGAAGGTACAGCTCATTCTGGTCATGAGCCGCAAGGCGCGGCTGTACCTGCTGGATGAACCCATCGGCGGTGTGGATCCCGCCACACGGGACTACATCATCCGCACCATCCTCACACACTACAATCCCGCCGCCTCGGTGATCCTGTCCACCCATCTGATCGCCGACGTGGAGGAGGTGCTGGACGACGTGATCTTTATCAACAAAGGCACCGTCGCACTGCAGTCCTCGGTGGAGGCGATCCGTTCCGAGCGCCAGTGCAGTGTAGACGAACTGTTCCGGGAGGTGTTCCGCTATGTTGGGTAAGCTTTTAAAACACGAACTGCGCGCCACGGCGCGGATCATGATCCCGGTCTATCTCCTGCTGGTGGTATCGGCGTGTCTGTTCACGCTGACCATGTTTCTGGCGGACGCATACGACCTCATGGCGCTGGATATCTTTCTGGGGCTCCTGTCCACCGTGTTCACCATCACCCTTGCCGGTACGCTGGTGTGCAACACGGCGCTGATGGTATATCGCTTCTATAAAAACCTGATGACGGACGAGGGGTATCTAATGTTTACCCTCCCTGCCACGGTGGACGGACTGATCTGTTCCAAGCTGTTGTCGGCGCTGATCTGGTCCGTCTGCACGGTACTGGCGGAGGCGCTGGCGCTGTGGATCAGCGCAAGAGGCGTTTTCGTGCGGGAGGGACTGGAGCTCATTTTCTCCGGAGACTGGTCGATCATCTTCAACCTTTTTTCCACAGGGCAGTGGATCTCCTTTATCCTGCAGGCGATCCTGGCGCTGGCGTTGAGTACGTCCTCCTCGTTTCTGATGTTTTACGCCGCCATCGCGCTGGGACACAGCTTTGCCAATCACAAGGTCCTGCTGTCGGTGGTGTTTTACTTCGCCTTCACCTTCGGACTGCAGACCATCGGCTCGTTCCTGTCCGTTTTCGGCATCGTGTTCCTGGCAACGGATACGCCGCCGCTGTTTTTGAGCAACGATCCCGCGGTGATCGTGCAGGTGGTTTTGCTGATCTACCTCGTGACGTCCCTCGCGCTGGTGGCGGTATTCTACGTGGTGACGAGACTGCTTTTGAAAAAACGCCTGAATCTGGCGTAACGGGCAAAAAAAGAGCCGCTTCCCCTTCGGGAAGCGGCTCTTTTGGCGTTATAACAGTCCGAAAAAGCGGTTGGCGTTCTCCCACGTCGCCTGCTCCACCTCCTGCGGCGTAATGCCGCGGATGGCGGCGATCTTCTCCGCCACCAGATGCACGTAGCCGGAATCGTTGCGCCTGCCGCGGTACGGCTCCGGCGCCAAAAACGGCGCGTCCGTTTCGATCATCAGCCGCTCCAGCGGCACGGCGGCAACCACCTCCGGCGCTTTTCGGGCGTTTTTGAAGGTGATCACGCCGTTGAAGGACAGCATCCAGCCGCGCTTCCACAGCTCGCGCGCCATCTCCACGCTTCCGGCGAAGCTGTGGAACACGCCGCGCACCTCCGGAAATTCTTTCACGATCTCCAGCGAGTCGGCATGGGCGTCCCGATTGTGGATAATGACCGGCAGATCCAGCTCCTGCGCCAGCGCCATCTGCGCCCGGAGCGCCTCTTTTTGCTTCTGGCGGGGCGGATTGTCCGCCCAGTAGTAGTCCAGCCCGATCTCGCCGATCGCCACCACTTTGGGTCGGCGCGCCAGCGATCGCAGTTCCTCGATCTGCGCCGGTGTAAAATCGCCGCAGTCCTGGGGGTGGATCCCCACGGCGGCAAACACATGGTCGTGCCGCTGTGCCAGCGCCACCACGTCCCGACTGCTCTCCAGCGAACAACCGGGGTCTACGATCCGCGCCACGCCGCGCTCCGGCATGGACGCGAGAAGCGACTCGCGGTCCCCGTCAAAGGCGGGGTCGTTATAATGTGCGTGCGTATCAAACAGCATGGCCGCGCCTCTCAACACAGCTTGGCGCCGGCGGGAATCGCGTCGTCCACCAGCATCAGTTGAAGCTTCTCCTCGCCGTTTACCTTATGCACCGCCGACAACAGCATTCCGCAGGAGTCAATTCCCATCATCTTTCGGGGCGGCAGATTGACGATCGCCACCGCCGTTTTGCCGATGAGCTGTTCGGGCGCATAGTATTTGCGAATGCCGGAGAGAATGGTCCTATCAACGCCCGTGCCGTCGTCCAGCGTAAATTGCAGGAGCTTCTCGCTCTTTTTCACCGCCACGCAGTCTTTGATCTTCACCGCGCGCAAATCGCACCGGCAGAACGTGTCGAAGGACACGCTCTCCGCCGCCGGCGGCTCCAGCTCCACGGCGTCCTTCTTCTGCGCCGCCGTCAGCGCCTCCAGCGCCGCCAGCTCCTCACTCGCGTCGATCCGGGGGAACAGCGCCTCGCCCTTGCTCACCGTCGCGTCGGCACGCAGTGCGCCCCAGACGTTCGCCTTGTCCCAGCCGCGGCACGCTTCACACGCGCCGATCCGCGCAAAGATCTTTTCACAGCTCTCCGGCATGAAGGGCGCCAGCAGCGTGGCACAGATCCGCACCGTTTCCAGCAGATTGTACAGCACCGTAGCCAGCCGCGCCCGGCAGGACTCGTCCTTTGCCAGCGTCCACGGGGTGTTCTCGTCGATATATTTGTTGGCACGGTCGATGACCTTGAAGATCTCCGACAGCGCGTTCTGGAACTGGAACGCCTCCATCTCCGCTTCATAGCGGTCACGAAGGGCGGACGCCATGGTCTTGAGCTCACAGTCGCCGCTCGCGTCCTCCCGCTCCGCCGGCAGCGTGCCGCCGAAATACTTCTCCGCCATGGCGACGGTGCGGCTCACCAGATTGCCCAGATCGTTGGCAAGATCCACGTTGATGGTGTTGATGAGCAGCTCGTTGGAGAAGTTTCCGTCGGTGCCGAAGGGGAAGGTACGCAGCAGGAAAAACCGCAGCGCGTCTACACCGTACCGCTCCGCCAGCACGTAGGGGTCCACCACGTTGCCAAGACTCTTGCTCATCTTCTTGCCGTCGAACACCAGCCAGCCGTGCCCGTACACCTTTTTGGGCAGCGGCTCGCCCACGCTCATAAGCATCGCCGGCCAGATAATGGAATGGAACCGCACGATCTCCTTGCCCACAAAATGCACGTCCGCCGGCCAGAATTTCCGCAACTCGTCATGGGCGTCGTTTTCATACCCCAGTGCCGTCATATAGTTGAACAGCGCGTCCACCCATACGTAGACCACGTGACCGGGGTCAAAGTCCACCGGCACGCCCCAGGTAAAGCTGGTGCGGCTGACGCACAAATCCTCCAGTCCGGGTTTGATAAAGTTGTTGACCATCTCGTTGACACGGGAACGGGGCTGGAGAAAGTCGGTGTCCTCCAGCAGATGGCGCACCCGGTCGGCGTATTTGCTCAGGCGGAAGAAATACGCCTCCTCCTCCGCGTCCTGCACCGGCCTGCCGCAGTCGGGGCATTTGCCGTCCACCAACTGGCTCTCCGTCCAGAAGCTCTCGCAGGGCGCGCAGTATTTGCCGCGATAGGTGCCTTTATAAATATCGCCGTTTTCATACATTTTTTTGAAGATCCGCTGAACGGCGCGCTCATGGTATCCGTCGGTGGTGCGGATAAAGCGGTCGTTGGAGACGTTCATCAGCTTCCACAGATCCTTCACGCCCCGGGGACCTTCCACGATCTGATCCACGAACTGCTTAGGCGAGACCCCGGCTTCCTTCGCCTTCGTCTCGATCTTCTGCCCGTGCTCGTCTGTGCCGGTGAGGAACATCACCTCGCACCCGGTCAGCCGCTTATAGCGCGCCATGGCGTCGGTGGCGACGGTGCAGTAGGTGTGCCCGATATGCAGTTTGTCAGAGGGATAATAGATCGGTGTGGTGATATAAAACGTCTTGTTCTCCATGGTCTTCTCCTGTTCTGCCGCTCCGAATGGAAGAGCGGCACGAAATGATCTGCTCTCTACTTTACCCCGACGCGTCCCGTTTGTCAATGAACCGGCGGTAAAAAGCCGCTTTTTTCCTGTCTGTCCGTTCCCATTTTGCCGCAAATATGCTATACTATTCCTGCTTGATACACAGGGGGAGGGATTTGAGATGAAACTGGTGTCCTGGAACGTCAACGGATTGCGCGCCTGTTTGAATAAGGGTTTTTTGGACTACGTTGCCGCCGAAGCGCCGGACGTTCTGTGCCTGCAGGAGACGAAGCTCCAGCCGGAACAGGCTCTGTTCGACCTGCCGGGCTATCACCGCTATTTCTATTCCGCCGATAAACGGGGGTATTCCGGCACCGCCGTCCTCACGCGGACGGAGCCGCTGTCCGTATCCTACGGCTTCGGTGAGGACATACATCGCCATGAAGGGCGCGTGATTACCGCCGAATATCCCGACTTCTATCTGGTCTGCTGTTATACGCCCAACAGTCAGGACGGTCTGCGCCGGCTGGACTATCGCCTCTTGTGGGAGGACGATCTCCGGGCGTATCTCCTGTCGCTGGACGCGGTAAAGCCGGTGGTCTACTGCGGCGATCTGAACGTGGCGCATCAGGAGATCGACTTGAAAAACCCCGCATCCAACCGCCTCAATCCCGGTTTTTCCGACGATGAGCGGCAGAAAATGACCGAACTGCTCGCCGCCGGGTTTACCGATACCTTCCGCCGCCTGCACCCGGACGCCACGGGAGCGTATTCCTGGTGGAGCTACCGGTTCAACGCACGGGCAAACAACGCCGGCTGGCGCATCGACTATTTCATCGTGTCCGACCGGCTGGCGCCGCGGATCGCCGCCGCGGAGATCCGGCGCGAAGTGTACGGCAGCGATCACTGCCCGGTGGTGCTGGAGCTCAGGGATCTTGTTTAAAAACGAGCGTGCTTCTTTGTCTTTTACCTTGTTACGTAACAATGGATAAAGCGGGAAGCACTCGACTGATTTGTTTTGTTTCCGACCTTACATCAGCAGAAAAAAGGTAGACATCATGGTGCTTCATGTGTCTACCTTTCTTTTTCAACTTCCATCTGTAATATAAGTTTAAAACTGGCACTGAGTTCGGCCGTCAATTCCCCATATACTGCCAATATGGGGAATCCAACATCATTTCTTCATAGTTATTATAAAAACAATCCTCAACATTTTCTCCGCGATAAAACTTTCTAAAAATCTCAGCAGACATTTTACTAAAAACTTCTGCCCCGTGTTTACTCATATGTTGACCATCCCACCAATCGGTTTTATCTGATAATTGCTCAAATCTTCCTTTCATTAAATTAAAATCCCAAAAATAACAACCGTTTTCGTTTGCAAAGTCAGAAAGTTTTTTATCAAACTCGTCATTATTGTTAAACCATGATATATAACTATTAGCATATGGTGTAACAGCAAAAAAAACATCAATGTTTTTTTGGTGACATATATCTATCATCTCTTTTAGTATGTTTAAATTATCTTCCCGAAATTCTGTACTAATATGTTTTTTTCCAAAATTATCTAAAAAAGTTTTTTTATCGACAGTTAAATCTTGCCACACATTTTCATCATACGGAAGATAACCCTTTTGCCGGTAGTTGACATTATGTATATAATCTAACTTTGAACGATCCAATTTACTCCGTGCCCAGTTTAAATAAAAAGCTCCACCGTTCTGCAAGATATTTGTATAATATTTTTCAAAAGTATCAATAGTAACATTACTGAAAAAATAATTTACACGATCAATGAACGATCCTATTCTTGGTTCAATGTACACGTGACCTTCTACCAGTTCAGGAGATTTAACATTTCCTAGTAATGAATCATAAGATATTTCAATAACTACACTTTTCAATGGTTGGCGATCAATCTCTTCTTTTAACAAAGCAATTCTGCCGGTCCATGGCATATAGGCACCAGATGCATTATAACTGTAGGTTTGAATAATGTCATCATAGATTTGTGGAATAAATGCTCTATAGCCGGGCGATGATCCTAAAATCAAAAAATCAATTTTTCCGGACATCGATTTGCGCAAGTTTGAATCGCAAAAAACATAAAGCTCCGAATGGGCATACGGCTCATAAATTGCAATTGAAAAAGCAAATATAAAGGCGACAAATAATAACACAGAAATAATTGCTTTTTTAAAAGAGCGCATACAAAAAGCCCCCGTTATCAATAGTAGCCGGAATGCCAAACATTGCAATAATTATTGTAATAATTGACAAGATGATAATTCTTAAAACATATGGTATTCGGTTTAATTCTTCCCTGAATGAATGTTTCCTTTGTATAAGGCTAACAGTAAATAGCGCAAAAGTAATTATCGTTATAATCAATAAGTTAAATACATTATCTGCAAACGGTAACAAATCAGTTAATGAATTAGGAATTGTGAAATTTGTAAATATTCTTTTCCAAAGGCCTAACCCGTCGCTCAAGGTGCCGACCTCAGGCAAAACTTTAATAAATGTGACCAGTGTAAATGTTCTGACTGTTTGGAATGCACGCCAAACCCATCTGCTTTCGTTTATTCTGAGTTTTCGTTTGTATCGGTCGTAAACCGGCTCCATCCACATTGAAAAAATAATAAACAGGCCGTTTGCACCACCCCATGCAACATATGCCCAAGAAGCACCGTGCCAAAGTCCGGTTGCAAGCCAAACCGCCACAAGCGCAATCGTTGCAGGCAGATTTGCTCCAATGGATTTTCCAAATCTCTCGGTCAGGTTTTTGCCGAGCTTTCTATTCCATTTTGAGACGGCAATCGGGTAGTAAATATAGTGCTTAAACCATTCACCGAGCGAAATATGCCATCTGCGCCAATACTCCGCGATTGATTTTGAAAAATACGGTCTGTTGAAATTTTCTGTCAGCTTAATACCGAGAATTTCACAAAATCCGCACATGATATCCATATACCCGGAAAAATCGGCATATATTTGTACACTATACAAAACTGCGCCGATAAAAACAGTTATTCCCGTGTAATGACTGTAATTTGCAAAAACATCTTTGACCATTGGTGCCAATGTGTTTGCAAGAACCATCTTTTTCAAGAATCCCCAAATCATTCGTTGTGTACCGTGTGCGAAATTCACATAATCCAAGCAATGCTCGGAATAAAGCTCCTTTGCAAACGGTTCAAATTCACTGATCGGGCCTTGCGTTATCTGTGGAAAGAAAGAAATAAAGAGCAAAACTTTTAAAAAGTTCTTTTCTGCCCTGCAATTGTTCCAGTAGACGTTAATGAGATATCCTGTTGACTGAAAAGTATAAAACGAAAGTCCCAGCGGAACGATGAGGCTGAAACTGTTATTCATCGTAGTCCCAAACAACAAGTTTATTGTGCCAACAGCAAAATGTGAATACTTGCACGCACACATAATGCCGAAATTCAAAAGCAGGGTGAAAACGAGAATCGTTCTTCTCCTCTTTTTATTCTTCGCTTTTATCCGTGCTTTCTCTTCGGCGGTCAGCGCCTCTTTATTCGCCTTCAAAACCATTTTTTGCGTATCATGGATGCGTTGCAGCCAAACGGACGCACCGTATATCGATACCGCAGTTAACAAAACAAATAAAAGCTCAATGATTCCGCAAACTCTTATATAAAAATAAATACTTGCTGCCAGCAGTGTGAGCCATTGAAATTTTTTCGGTACGCTAAAATAAACAACCACCAGTGCGGCAACAAAAAGGACAAATCTTAATGAAGTAATACTCACTTATTCTTCCTCTAAAATCGTATTTATCATATTGCTCATCGCTTCAACCGAGTTGAAATTTTCGTTTTTCATCCATTTCGGGCCAATATCAATTTCAAATTCTTCGCAGATGCTGCTAATCAGTCGGATAATACTGAAGCTGTCAAGCATTTTGCCATCGATGAGATTTGTTTCGGTTTCGTAGTCGATATCGTCATTGATCTCTTCTAAAATTTCAATCAACCGTGATTTGACGTCGTTCATAATAACTCCTTTAACTTCTGTCTGTGTATTTTCCCGTTTGCATTCATCGGCATTTTATCAATGATTCTTATTTTTTCGGGAATCATGTAGGACGAAAGCTTCTGTCTAAGTAAATTTTTGATTTGTTTTGATGTTACATTCTCGTCGCTCGTTTCGGCAAACAAAACAATCGACTGCTTTTCCTTGTTATAAAAGCAAGCGCAACGGACAATACACGGCAGCGCTCCGGCAATCGTTTCAATCTCACCCAACTCAATACGATGCCCCATATGCTTTATCTGAAAATCGTTTCGAGCGGAAAAAACATAATCGCCCTCTGCATTTTTAAATGCAATATCTCCAGATTTGAAACAACGAACGCTGCCGGTTCCAAAGTCTTTGGTAAAGAACGATTTTGCTGTCTTTTCAGGATCGTTATAATACTCATTTGCAAGCGCGTCGCTGACAATGTAAATTTCGCCGTTTTGATCGGTTCCGGTAATGATCTCTCCCTCATTATCAATCAGATAAAGCGTACAGTTGCTAAGCGGCCTTCCCATCGGGAGGGACTCAAAATCACTCAGCACTTTGTTCACAACATAATAGCAGCTGATTCCTGCAAGCTCTGATTGTCCATACAAATTGACATACTCCAGATCCGGCAGTTTCTTAATCCAATAGTTGAGATATTTAACCGGCATGACTTCTCCGACAAAGAAAACCTTGCGGAGATATTTGGGTAAAACATATTCAAACGTTTTCAGCTGTGCAACAATGGCAAGCGCTGATGGAACCCAGGAAATAAATGTGATTCTTTTGTTGTTGAGGTATTCAATCAAATCGGTTGGCATCGCAAATTTTGCAGGAGGTATGATTTCAATCGTCGCTCCCAGTTTTATGGAAAGGAAAAGATCTTTCGCCGAAGCGTCAAAGAAAAACGGGGTTTGATTGCCGATAATCTCATCCCTCGAAAAATCAAAGGTTTCGCAATACGCTTCAATAAAACTGATCATTGCAGAATGACTTTTAAGCACGCCTTTCGGCCTACCCGTCGACCCCGAAGTATAGACCATATACGCAGGCGCTCTTTCGGAAATCTCCGGAATCTTGATCCCGTCATCGGAGTTTGGTAAATCAGCAATCTGGATCGTTTCCATCCCATTTGTTTCAAACCCCTTTGGGTTATTTCCGCAAAGTGCAATCGGCTTACAATCGGAAAGAATCATTTTTTTCTTCTCGTCGGGCATATCCGGATCAATCGGAACATAGTAATTTCCACTGTAAAGAATCCCGAAAAAATAGGCAATGGTATAAACATCTCTGCCTGCAAAAACACAAACCGGAGAACCGTCTCTTTTTGCGCGTGATAGGATCGCTTTTGCAATGCGTTTTGATAAACTGACAAGTTCAGAATATGAAAGGGACTGATTCTCGTCGGCGATCGCTGTCTTATTTGGTGCAAGCCTCTCGCTATTTTCAAGATATTGCAATAAATTATTCAAAAGATTCACTCCTCGCCAGCATTCTAACGGAACATTTGAGACAGTGTTTTTATTATTGTAATACACCATACATCTCATTTGTCAAGTTTTTTGTGAAAAATACTGATCGCCGTTGCGTGTGTTCTGCTCTGCGATACAACCGAGCGTAAAAGAGGATGGCAAACAAACGGTACCCATGTTAAGGCTGGGTTTCTCCTACAAGACCGAAAAGCAGGTGTCCCCTTGGCTGGCACTCACCTAAACGGATTCATCTTTCTTTTCCCCATGTATAACGCAGCATTGACAAACCAACAATTCATGAAAAACGAACGCGCGCAACCCCTTGCAAAAATGGCGCGGCGCTTTTATACTATATAAGTGGTGCTTGTGGGCATCCTTCGCTTTTTGCGATCAAAATTTTTTCACAAAAGAGGTAAAAACGTATGAAGATTCTTGTCATCAACTGCGGCTCCTCGTCCCTGAAGTATCAACTGCTGGACATGGCGGACGAAACGCTGCTTGCCAAAGGCCTGTGCGAGCGCATCGGCATTGACGGGCATCTGACCCATAAGCCGCAAAACGGCAAGCCGGTGTTCAACGAGGACGTGGCGATGCCCACCCATACCGAGGCGATCGC
>DBWU01000066.1 GCA_002309395.1 Oscillospiraceae bacterium UBA1230 | reverse complement strand
GGCGTGTACGTGGCAAATGACACCACGCAGACTACGAAGTGTGCGAATGGTGCGCCATGGGCGCACCATGAGTGCGCGCAGTAGGCTGCAACCCTTTTGTCAAAAAACGGCTCTGCCGTTTTTTGACAGTCTCAAGACTGCCTCCTCCGGCAGTCCTTTTTTCATTTCGCTTTTTCCGAATTTTCTTGCTTTTTTCCGTTCAGCCTTGTATAATGCACTTGCGTTTTCTTTCAAACGAAACGTTTGCAGGAGACCGCGGTAAGATTCCGTCATAGAAACGAGGTTGGAACCATGGACGTTTTTGAGCGCAAGCAGGAGATCTTGAAGATGCTCCATCGGGACGGGCGCGTCTACGTGAACGAGTTGAGCCGCCTGTTCGGTATCTCCGACGTGACGATCCGTATGGATCTTTCGGATCTGGAGTCCAAGGGCCTTCTCTCCCGGGTGCACGGCGGCGCGGTGAGTTGTTACAAAACCTACTATAATATGTCCATGCAGGAGCGTTTGAGCGTCAATCAGGAGCAGAAAAAGAACATCTCCGAGGCGATCGTAGGCATGATCCGGGAGAACGACGTGATCATGCTCAATGCCGGAACCACCACGCTGACCGCCTTTCGTATGATCCCTGCCCATCTGAACGTGAGCATTGTCACCAACTCCATGGCGATCGCGCTGGAGGCGGGCGCCAACCCCAACTTCACGGTGGTGCTGCTGGGTGGTCAGGTGAATTTCAAGTATCAGTTCACCTACGGGGACGACGCCATCGCCCAACTGCAAAAATACCACGCCGACAAGCTGATCCTCTCGGTGGACGGCATCTCCGCCGACGCGGGCATGACCACCTATTATAACCGGGAGGTGGAGATCGACCGGACCATGCTCTCCCACGCCAAGACCAAGATCATCGCCGCCGACTCCACCAAGCTGGGGCGCATCGCCTTTGCCAAGATCTCCGACGCGCGCCAGATCGACTACGTGATCACCACCGACGATCCGGAACAGGCGGAGGAGATCGGCAAGCTGAAAAAGACCGTGCCCAACGTCATCACCGTGTGACCGGCACGGCGCGCAAGATACGGGAAAACTGCCGCAAAACCGTTGTGTTTGCGGCAGTCTTTTTTTGCCCTCCGCCAGCCGCTGGAACGCCCTCCGTCACCCCGTTGTCAAATCCCACAAAACCTAACATATTTTTTTGTGGGATTTCCTTGTTTTTCCGTATCTGCCTTGACAAATCGGGGGAATTGGGGTATTCTTCTGTTAAGTCCAACATGGGAGACAAGGAGGTGCGCGTATGCTGGCAGGGGAACGGCGGGACGATATTTTAAGCCGTCTGGAGAAGGACGGGCGCGTATTGGTCTCTCACCTCAGCGGCGTGTTCGGCGTGTCGGAGGAGACGATCCGGCGCGATCTGGAGAAGCTGGAGGCGGAGGGTTTTGCCCGGCGCTGTTACGGCGGCGCCTCCTTCACCGGCGGTCGGGAACTGCCCTACAACGTCCGCAAAAAATCGAACGTATCCGCCAAGCGCCGCATTGCCGCGGCGGTGGCGGAGCTGATTTCCGACGGCGACAGTGTGATGCTGGATGACAGCTCCACCGCCGTCTTTGTTGCGCAGGCACTGCCGGAGAAAAAACATCTGACGGTGATCACCAACTCGCTGGAGATCACGCTGCTGCTGGCGGATCGGGCGGATTGGACCGTCCTGCTCTCCGGCGGTGCGTTGAAACTGCCCAGCCTTTCCCTCTCCGGCGCCAAGGCGGAGTCGTTTTTGACCGACTATCACACCGACTGGGCGGTGATCTCCTGCGCCGGCGTGGATGCTATCCGCGGCGTATCCGACGTGGCGGAGGACAGCGCCCGTATCAAGCGCGCCATGCTGCAAAGTGCCGAGCGCACCGTTCTGGCGGCGGACAGCCGGAAGATCGGGCGCCGCGCCTTTGCCTCCGTGTGCCGGCCCGACGAGCTGTATACGGTGGTCACCGATCTGTCGCCGGAGGACAGCCGTGCCGCCTCGTTCGCCCGGTGGGACGTCCCCTTTCTTTTCGTACCGTAAAAATCTTTTTCAATAGCGGGAGGGTATTATGAAACAACTGGTGGCATTTTCCAACTTTTACGGCGCCGACCCCGAACTGGTGGTCGCCGGCGGCGGCAACACGTCCATGAAGGAAAACGGTGTGCTGTTCGTCAAAGGCTCCGGCACGGCGCTCGCGTCCATCCGCGCGGAGGAGTTCGTGGCGCTGGACATGGCAAAACTCATGAAGATCACGGAAAAAGCGTATCCCCAAGAGGACGCGGCTCGGGAAGCCGAGTTCCTGGCGGATATTCTGGCCGCCCGTCTGCCGGGCGAGGAGCATAAGCGCCCCAGCGTGGAAACGCTTTTGCACGCGCTGTTCCCCCAGCGGTACGTTCTGCACCTGCACCCCAACAAGGTCAACGGTCTCACCTGCTCTCAAAACGGCGAGGCGGAGGCGCGGCGTCTGTTCCCGCAGGCGGCGTGGATCGAGGAGTGCCGCCCCGGCTATATTCTGGCGATGAAGGTGCGCGAGAAGATCCTGCAAGGCGCCGACACGGTGCTGCTGCAAAACCACGGCGTCTTTTTCGCCGCCGACACGCCGGAGCGGTTGGGCGCCATGCTCACGGATATGCTCACCAGGCTGGACGGCGCCATCGCCGCCGGTTACGACCCGGCGCTGGACACGGAGCCGTCCCTCAAGGGGCCTTTTACCCCGGATCACATCGTCTACTGCGGCCTCGGTCCCGATCTGCCGGATACCGACGTGGCGCGCCAGAGCTGGGCAAGCGCCCGGAAGATCGCCCACTACGCCGCCTCTTTCGGCGGCCAGAAGCCTATGTCCGATGATATGATACAGTTCATTACCCATTGGGAAGCGGAAAGTTACAGGAGGAAACAGGCATGATAACGTTTGATGAGGCATTGAAAATCGCCGCGGAAAAAGTACATGACCGTCCCCAAACGGCAGGGCGGCTGAGCGGCAAGATCGCCGTGGTCACCGGCGGCGCCCAGGGCTTCGGTTTCGGCATCGCCCAGGCGATGTACCGGGAAGGCGCCTGCGTGATGATCGCGGATATGAACGCCGAGACCGGCGTCGCCGCCGCCAAGGCGCTGGGTGAGCGCGCCGACTTCGCCTTCGTAAACGTGGGCGATGAGGAGAGCGTGAAATCTCTTATGGCGGCAACGGTGGAGCGCTTCGGCGGGATCGACGTGTTCTTCGCCAACGCCGGCGTTGCCAAGGCGGGCGATCTGGACGCTATGACCGCCCAGACCTTTGATTTTGTCACCACCGTGAACTACAAGGGGTATTTCCTGTGCGCCAAATACGCCAGCGCCGTGATGAAGGCGCAGTTTGCCGCCGATCCTACCCTCTGGCACGACATCGTGCAGATGAGTTCCAAATCCGGCCTGGTGGGTTCCAAGGCCAACTTTGCCTATGCCGGCAGTAAGTTTGGCGGCATCGGGCTGACCCAGAGCTTCGCGCTGGAGCTGGCGCCGTACCAGATCAAGGTCAACGCCATCTGCCCCGGCAACTACTACGACGGGCCCCTGTGGTCCGACCCGGAGCGCGGTCTTTTCGTCCAGTACCTCAACGCCGGCAAGGTACCCGGCGCCAAGACGGTGGAGGACGTGAAGGAGTTCTATCTCTCCAAGTCCCCCATCCACCGCGGCTGTCTCCCTGAGGACGTGGCAAAGGCCATCTTCTACTGCGTGGAGCAGCTCTATGAAACGGGTCAGGCGATCCCGGTGACAGGCGGGCAGGTGATGCTGGCATGACGGAAGCGGAGATCCGCGCTCTGCTGAACGCGCCTGCGGCATCGGAGCGCCTTGCCAATCTTGCAAAACTGCTGGACGCGGAGCAGTCGCCGCCCCATATGCGGCGCGAGCTGTCCAACAACCATATCCATACCACCTATTCCTTCTCGCCCTACTCCCCCACCGCCGCCGTGTGGTTCGCCCGTCAGTCGGGTCTGCCGGTGGCAGGTATCATGGATCACGACAGCATGGGCGGCGCGGCGGAGTTCCGCGCGGCGGCGAAGCTGGCGAAGGTGGGCGCCACCTGCGGTTTTGAGGCGCGGATCAATTATGCCGGCACCGGCTTTGATCACGTGCGGCTCAATAACCCCGATCAGGACGGCGTGGGCTACATGACCTTCCACAGCGTCCGCAGCCGGTATTTCACCCAGGTGCAGGACTTTTTGGCGCCCCTGCGCCAAAAGCGCAACGATCGCAACCGCGCCATGGTGGCAAATATCAACCGGGTCACCGGGCAGGATCTGGACTTTGACCGGGACGTACTGCCCCTCTCCAACGCCGCCGACGGCGGCTCCGTCACCGAGCGGCATTTGCTGTTCGCCCTGACGTACAAGCTGATGCCGGAGGGCGGCGAGCTGGAGCGCTACAAGCTGCTGGGCAAGCTCAAGAGCGATCTGGTGCCCCAGATCTTCATTCCTGCCGCCGACGAGCTGATGGATCTCTCTACGGCGGTGGGTTTTGCCCGGGAGATCGACGCGATCCTCTGCTACGCCTATCTGGGCGACGTGACCGCCTCCCCCACCGGCGACAAGAAGGCCGCCAAATACGAGGATTCTTTCCTGCCGGAGCTGGTGGCGCTTTTGAAGGCAAGGGGCGTAAACGCCGTCACCTTCATGCCCAGCCGCAACACGGAGGAACAGCTCACCCGGGTGATGGAGCTGTGCCGTGAAAACGATCTGATACAGATCTCCGGCGAGGACGTGAATGCTCTGGGGCAGAGCTTTATCTGTGAGAAACTGACGCAGGAGCGTTATCAACATCTTGTCAGCGCCGCGTGGGCGCTGGTAAAACGTGAGGAGGACTAAACCATGAAAACAAGAGCGGTAAGACTGTACGGTAAAAACGACCTGCGGCTGGAGGAGTTTGAACTGCCCCGGCCCAAAGACGACGAGATCCTGGCGCGCATCGTATCCGACAGCATCTGCATGTCCAGCTACAAGGCGGCGATCCAGGGCGGCGACCACAAGCGTGTGCCCAACAACGTGGCGGAAAATCCCACCATCATCGGACACGAATTCTGCGG
>DBWU01000077.1:24944-29685 GCA_002309395.1 Oscillospiraceae bacterium UBA1230 | reverse complement strand
ACTGGGACCCCAACTTTGACGAGAGCCGCAAGGAGCCCCGCGTGCTGCCGTCCCGATTCCCCAATCTGCTGGTGAACGGTTCCAGCGGTATCGCCGTGGGTATGGCGACCAATATTCCGCCCCACAATCTGCGCGAGGTGATCGGCGCCTGCATCTGCGTGCTGGACGACCCCGACGCCACGCTCGCCGACCTGATGGAACACGTCAAGGGTCCCGATTTTCCCACAAAGGGGATCATCATGGGCAGAAGCGGTATCCGCGCCGCCTACGCCACCGGTCGGGGGCGGATCGTGGTGCGCGCGCGCCATGAGTTTGAGGAGTTCAATAAAGATCGCACCCGGATCATCATCACGGAACTTCCCTATCAGGTCAATAAACGGATGCTCATCAAGAGCATGGCGGATCAGGTGGAGGACAAGCGGCTGGAGGGGATCAGCGATATCCGCGATGAATCCGACCGCAACGGTATGCGGATCGTTATCGAACTGAAGCGTGACGCCAATCCCCAGGTGGTGCTCAACCGCCTCTTTGCCCAGACCCAGCTCCAGACCACCTTTGCCATCAATATGCTGGCGCTGGTGGAAAACCAGACCCAGCCGCGGATCCTGTCGTTGCGCCATATCATCGACGAGTATCTCAAGTACCAAGAGGAGATCATCGTCCGCCGCACCAGATTCGATCTGAAAAAGGCGCAGGAGCGGGCGCATCTGCTGGAGGGTCTGCTCATCGCTCAGGACAATATCGACGAGGTCATCCGCATCATCCGCCAGAGCTACGACGACGCCAAGGAAAACCTGATGGCGCGGTTCGGACTGGACGAGGTGCAGGCGCAGGCGATCCTCGATATGCGTCTGAAAGCCTTGCAGGGTCTGGATCGGGAAAAACTGCAGGCGGAATACGACGAGCTGGAAGAGCGCATCGCCTATTACCGCCGCGTGCTGTCCGACGAAGGACTGGTCAGGAGCATACTGAAAGAGGAACTGACCGCCATTGCCGATAAATTCGGCGATGACCGCGTTACGGAGATACAGGACGTGGAGGACGAGATCGACATTGAGGACCTCATCGAGGAGGAGCAGTGCGTCTATACCCTCACCCGGAACGGCTATATCAAACGCACGCCGGTGAGCGAGTACACCGCCCAGAGCAAGGGCGGCATGGGCAAAAAAGGCATGACGACCCGGGATGAGGACTGCGTGGTGGACGTGTTTACCGCCTCCACCCATGATCACATTCTGTTTTTCACCGACACCGGCAAGGTGTATCGCAAGAAAGGCTACCAGATCCCGGAATCCGGGAAGGCGGCAAAAGGCATCGCGCTGGTGAACGTGCTGCAGATCGCGCCCGGCGAACGGGTGCAGGCGATGCTGCACTTCCGTTTCAAAGACGGAGAGGAGCCGGACGAGCGGCAGCTCACCATGGTCACCAAGCAGGGTACCTGCAAACGCGTGGCGGTGCTGGCACTGAAGAATATCCGCCAGAGCGGACTGCGCGCGTTGAACCTGAACGAAGGGGACGAGCTGGTGTCCGTGATCGAAACCGACGGCGAGGCGAATATCCTGGTCGCTACCCGGAGCGGTATGGCGTGCTGTTTCGATGAAAACGACGTGCGTACCATGGGCCGTAACGCCACCGGTGTGCGCGGCATCCGTCTGCGCGAGGGCGACTGTGTGATCGGCGCGGCGCGTGCGGACGCGGGCAAGACGGTGTTGAGCATCACCGAGCGCGGCTTCGGTAAGCGCACGCCCGTGGAGGAATACCGTATCACAGGCCGCGGCGGTATCGGCGTGAAGAACTATGAGGTCACGGAGAAGACGGGTAAAGTCGTGGGCATGAAGGTGGTCACCGGTGAGGAGGATCTCCTGCTGGTCACGGAAAAAGGCATTCTGATCCGCACCGGCGTAGACAAGATCCGTATCGCAGGCCGCTCCACCCAGGGCGTGATCGTGATGCGCTTTAAAGAGGAAGGCGACCGGGTGATCTCCCTTGCGCTGGCGGAGAAGGACGAATCCGACGCGCCGGCGGAAAGTGAAACGCTGTAAGGAGAAACGATCATGGGCAAGCGCAAAGAAGCGGCGGCTCCGCTGACGCGGTGGCAGTATTTCTTCAAAACGCTCTACTATAACGCCGCCGACACCACGGAGTTTACCTACGATAAGGTGATCTACGCAAAAAGCGCGGCATTGCAGGAGATCGACCGGCGCAATACTAAGATCCAGTACGCGCTGATCCTGTTGCTGATCCTCATGTTTTTGCTCACGGCAAAGTACCGTAACGTCTGGTTCGTGCTGGTCTACTTCGTGGCGGTGATCGCCGGGGAAACGGTGCGGTATTTCCAGCTGCCCCGCGACGTCACATCTCATCTGAGCGACACCGGGCGACGGGCGAGGTAGCCGTATGATCGACTGTGAGATCATTGCCCGGATCCGCTCGCCGTTTGATGAGAAGTTCGGTGTGCCGCGCCAGAGCGGTCTGGCGGAGGAGGTGTCCGCCGCGGTGGTGTTTGAGCCGCCGTACCGCAACGCCGACGCGGTGCGCGGACTGGAAGGCTTCAGCCACATCTGGCTCATCTGGCAGTTTGACCGCGCCTTGCGGAACGGCTGGTCGCCCACCGTGCGTCCGCCTCGTTTAGGCGGCAACGAGCGCATGGGCGTTTTTGCCACGCGTTCGCCGTTTCGCCCGAATCATCTGGGACTGTCCAGCGTTCGGCTGGAGCGGATAGAGCCCCGTACGCCGGAAGGTCCCGTGCTGTACGTGCGCGGCGCCGATCTGGCGAACGGAACGCCGATTTTGGATATCAAGCCGTATCTGCCCTATACGGACAGCCACCCCGACGCTTCCGGCGGCTTTACCGACGCGTCTCCCATGGAGCGCCTGACGGTTTCCTCGCCGCCGGAACTGCTGGAGAACCTGCCGGCCGATCAGCGCGAGGGACTGCTGGCGGTGCTGGCAAACGACCCGCGCCCCCGGTATCAGGACGACCCCGACCGTATCTACGGGCTTTCCTTCGCCGGAAAAAACGTGCGGTTTTCCGTTTCCGGCGATACGCTGACGGTTCTGTCGATCACTTGAAAAACCATTCTTCAACAACGGAGTAGTTATGAAAACTGTTACGATCTACACCGACGGCAAAAGCCGCTGACGCGGTTTTGCAGAGAGATCGCCCTTTCGCTCGCCGCAATTGCGGCAACCGCGAAAGATGGCACGCACGCGCCGTCGTATTGGCATGGCAGGCGCGAAACCATTCTTCAACAACGGAGCTTTTATGAAAACTGTCACGATCTATACCGACGGCGCGTGCAGCGGCAACCCGGGACCGGGGGGTTGGGGCGCGATCCTTGCATATAACGGCGCTGAGAAAGAGCTCTCCGGCGGCGAGGCGGAAACCACCAACAACCGTATGGAGTTGACCGCCGTGATCGAGGCGCTGTCCTGCTTGAAAGAGCCGTGCGCCGTGGAGCTGTGGAGCGATTCCAAGTACGTGATCGACGCGCTGGAAAAAGGCTGGGTCTACGGCTGGCAGAAAAAAGGCTGGATCAAGTCGGACAAAAAGCCGGCGCTGAACGTGGATCTGTGGGAACGGCTCCTGCCGCTGATCGCCCGACATGAAGTTCGGTATCACTGGGTCAAGGGACACGCGGATAACGAGAAAAACAACCGCTGTGACGCGCTGGCGGTGGCGCAGAGCCGGAAGTTTTAAAATTCACCGTTTGTTCACGGGCGTTTCATGGTTTCGCCATTTTTTCGGGATATACTAAACGCGTATCAGGCAGGGATTGCTTGATCGGTTTTTCTCTCTCTCCTAACAAACGGAAAACGCGTCTCGCCCTCACCGGCGGGACGCGTTTTCTATCCCGGCGCGTTTCTTTAAAAATAGTCCTTGACGGCGGCAAAAAATCGTGCTATCCTTGCACATACAGGCGACGAAGGGAGCGGCGTCCCGGAGCCGCGGGGAGGAAATGCCCCGCCGGTCATGCCCCGTTAACGGCAAAGAGTGCGGGCGTTGCGCCCGAATTCAGGTGGAACCACGGATCGGTACGATCCGCCCTGAGCGGTTTGCTCAGGGCGTTTTTATTTTCTCTTAAAAAGGAGCGAACAAGATGAAAAATACGGAAAAAACCATGGAAAAAATCGTTGCGCTGTGCAAAAACCGCGGCTTTATCTTTGCCGGCAGCGAGATCTACGGAGGACTTGCCAACACGTGGGATTACGGCCCTCTGGGCGTGGAGCTGAAGAACAACGTCAAAAAGGCGTGGTGGAAAAAGTTCGTGCAGGAGAATCCCTATAACGTGGGGCAGGATTCCGCCATTTTGATGAATCCCCAGACCTGGGTCGCCAGCGGACATCTGGGCGGCTTCAGCGATCCGCTGATGGACTGCAAGGAGTGCCACGAGCGGTTCCGCGCCGACAAAGTCATCGAGGACTGGTGCGCTCAGAACGGCGTGACGCTGGAAAAACCCATCGACGCGTTTTCCCAGCAGGAGATGAGCGACTTCGTGGAGGAGCGCAAGATCCCCTGCCCGTCCTGCGGCAAGCATAATTTCACCGATATCCGGCAGTTCAACCTGATGTTCAAGACGTTTCAGGGCGTGACGGAGGACGCCAAGAACACGGTGTATCTCCGCCCCGAAACGGCGCAGGGTATTTTCGTCAACTTCAACAACGTTCAGCGCACCACCCGGCGGAAGCTGCCCTTCGGCGTGTGCCAGATCGGAAAATCCTTCCGCAACGAGATCACGCC
>DBWU01000077.1:17475-24900 GCA_002309395.1 Oscillospiraceae bacterium UBA1230 | reverse complement strand
GAGCTGGAGTTCTTCTGCAAGCCGGACACCGATCTGGAATGGTTTGCCTATTGGCGCGAGTTCTGCCACCAGTGGCTGTTGGGACTCAATATGCGCGATGAGGATCTGCGGTTGCGCGATCACGAGCCGGAGGAGTTGAGCTTCTACTCCAAGGCGACCACCGACTTTGAGTTTATGTTCCCCTTCGGCTGGGGCGAGCTGTGGGGCGTGGCGGATCGCACCAACTACGATTTGAGCCGCCATCAGGAGACCTCCGGCGCGGATCTGACGTATTTCGATCCCGAAACCAATGAACACTATATCCCCTACGTGGTGGAACCCTCTCTGGGTGCCGACCGGGTGGTGCTGGCGTTCCTCATTGAGGCGTATGACGAGGAAGTGGTGGACGCGGAGAAGAACGACACCCGTGTGGTGCTGCGGTTCCATCCGGCGCTGGCGCCGTTCAAGGCGGCGGTGCTGCCCTTGAGCAAGAAATTGAGCGAGCCGGCGCGCGAGGTGTATAACGTATTGTGCAAGGAGTTCATGGTGGACTTTGACGAGACCGGCTCCATCGGCAAACGGTATCGCCGCCAGGATGAGATCGGCACGCCGTACTGCATCACCGTGGACTTTGACACCGTGGGCGACGGCGAAAAGGAAGGCGACGGATGCGTCACCGTCCGGGAGCGCGACAGCATGGAGCAGGTGCGCCTGCCCATTTCGGCGCTTTGCAACTATCTGCGCGAAAAGACCGCCTATTGATCTTCCATGGAGAGCCTGCGAGTTTGTTTTAACGCGGTACTGCCCATCTTTTTGCTGCTGGCGCTGGGTTATACCGCCCGGCGCACCGGCGTGATCCAACGGGAGACCGTGCCGGCGATCAACAAGGTGATCTTCCGCTTCTTCATGTCCGTCACCATGTTCTACAACATCTATCAGTCCGACCTGTCGGAGCTGATACAGCCGAAGATCTTGCTCTTCGGCACGGCAGGCGTGCTGTTGACGTACGGCCTGGCGGTAGGCTGGGTGTTCCTCACGGAGCCGTCCAGGGAGAAGAGGGGCGTCAAGATCCAGGGGATCTACCGCAGTAATTTTCTCCTGCTGGGACTGCCGCTGGTGCAGTCGCTGGCGCAGGGACAGGATCTGGGCGCGGTGATGGTACTGCTGGCGGTGGAGATCCCGCTGGAAAACCTGCTGGCGGTGATCGCGCTGGTGGCGTTTCGCGGTGAGCGGCTCCGTCCGGGGCAGATGATGCTTCGCATTGTCAAAAACCCCATGGTGATCGGCGCGGCGACAGGCGTGGCGGCGCTTGCGCTGTCCGTGCGCCTCCCTGCCGTGCTGGAAACCACGGTGCGCCAGATGGCAGGGGTTTCCAGCCCCCTGATGCTGTTTTTGCTGGGCGCGTTTTTCCGCTTTGACGGACTCAAGCGCTATAAAAAGGATCTGGGTGAGGCCTGTCTCATCCGGCTGGTGATCGTGCCGGCACTGACACTGCCGGCGGCGTATCTGCTGGGGATCCGCGGCGCCGCCTTCGCAGGGATGATCGGGCTGTTCGGCGCGCCCACGGCGGTAGCGTCCTTCGCCATGGTGCAGGAGCTGGGGGGCGACGATGAGCTGGCGGGCGACATTGTGATCGCCGAAAGCGCGTTGTGCGTGGTGACGATTTTCCTGTGGTCGTGGCTTTTCTGCGCGCTGGGCGCCTTTTAGCGGACGATACGGAGCAAAAAAAGAGGGACTGGCGATTCCGGCGGAAGCGTCAGTCCCGTTTCTTTTGCGATTCTCACGATTCTCTGTCCGGCAGCGGCGCGATCAGCGTGCGGTGGACGCGGCGGTAGAAGATCAGCGTCATGATAAGAGAGGCGATCTCCGCGATGGGGTACGCCCACCAGACCAGATCGCTGTTGCCTGCCGTCACGCCGTAGCGCGCCAGCAGATAGGCGGCAGGGATCAAAAACACCAATTGCCGCACGATGGAGTTGATCATGGAATACACGGATTTCCCCAGCGCCTGGAAGCAACTGCCCAGCGCGATACACGCGCCGGCAAAGGAAAAACTGAGCGCCACGATCCGCAGGCACGGCACGCCCACCGCCATCAGCACCTCTCCGGCGCTGAACAGCCGCAGCAGCAGATGGGGGATCAGCTCAAAGACCGCCATACCCGCCAGCATAATGGCGGAGGCATACAGCACACTGCGGCGGATCGTTTCGGTGATGCGCTTTTTGTTCTGCGCGCCGTAATTATACGCGACGATGGGAACCACGCCATTATTCAAGCCGAAGATCGGCATAAAGATAAAGCTGTTGAGCTTGAAATACACGCCGAAAGCGGTAGCGGCGGTTTCCCGGGCGGTGTGATAGGTAATGAGGATCTTGTTCATCAAGAAGGTCATCAGCGAACCTACCGCCAGCATAATAACCGAGGGCAGACCGATGGCGTAGATGCTGCCGATCAGCCGCCAGTCGGGACGGAACCGGCGAAACCGCAGGTGGATATCGCTGTTTTTCGTCAGGTTGAAATAGATCGCCAGCGCGCAGGCGCAGCACTGCCCGATCACCGTGGCGATGGCGGCGCCTGCCACGCCCAGCCGGAACACGAAGATAAACACGGGGTCGAGGATAATGTTCACAATGGCGCCCAGACCCTGGGTGTACATGGAGAGCCGGGAACGACCCGTACCCTGCAAGAGCCGCTCGAACATCACCTGCCCGAAAATGGCGAAGGAGGCGCCCATCACGATTCGCAGATAGCTTTCCCCCAGCGCGGCGATCTGCGCGTCCCCGGTCTGGGCACGGAAAAAGACGCCGCTTAAGGCGAGACCCAGCACGGCGGAGACGGCAAAACCCACCAGTGCCAGAAACACGCCGTTGACCGCCACCGCGTCCGCCCGTCCCTGCTGCCGTGCGCCCAGCGCCCGACCCATCAAGGCGTTGACACCTACGGCGGTGCCGGTGGCAAGACCAATCATGAGCTGTTGGGCGGGAAACGCCAGCGAAACGGCGGTCAGCGACGCTTCGCTGACCATGGACACGAAAACGCTGTCCACCACGTTGTAAAGCGCCTGCACCAGCATGGAGGCAATGATCGGCAGGGACATATTCCAGATGAGTTTTGAAACGGGCATCACGCCCAGCTTGTTTTCCTGCATGGTTTTCACGGTTCCTTTATCCTTTCGTTGACACCCGCCTATTGTACCACGCTTTTTTGGAAAAGAAAACCCCCGGAGCGGAACAATTCCGTGCCGCCGCCCCTCTTGCAAAATTCCGCGCGCCGCGCTACAATAGCCACAGCGAACAAGCCGTAAGGAGGGCGGAAAGATGGACTTTGATCCGAGAGGACAGTTGCCGGGGCTTTTGGAATGGATGGCGGAGCGGATGGACGAGTGCCGCGGCAAGACGGCGGTGATCGGCATCTCCGGCGGCAAGGACAGCTCCGTTACGGCGGCGCTGTCGGTGGCGGCGTACGGGCGTGAACATGTGTACGGCGTGCTGATGCCGGACGGCGTTCAGCCGGACATCGACTATAGCCGAGAGCTGGTGGAATACCTGCAAATCCCCCACTGCACCATCAACATCCGCCGCGCCGTACGGGGCGTGCTGGACGAGATGGAAGCCGCCGGCCTGACGCCTGCGCGCCAGACCACGGTGAATCTCCCCTCCCGGATCCGCATGGCGACGCTTTACGCCGTGGCGCAGACGCTGCCCGGCGGCATCGTGATCAACACCTCCAACTTAAGCGAGGACTGGGTGGGTTACTGCACCATCTACGGTGACAGCGCCGGCGCCTTTTCGCCGCTGGGGATGTACACCACCGAGGAAGTGATCGCGCTGGGCGGCATATTGGGCCTGCCGGAGAAGTTTCTCCGGAAGCCACCCTCCGACGGGCTTACGGGACTGACCGATGAGGATAATCTGGGCTTTACCTATCACGCCGTTAACGAGTATATCCGCCGCGGCACGGCGGAGGCGGCGATCAAAGAGCAGATCGACCGCAAACACGCCGCCAGCCGCTTCAAGTTCCAGACGCTGCCGGTGTATCAAAACGGACTGCCCATCGTGATCCCGGACGGGACGGATTACTATAATCCCGACAAAAAATAGGGGCGGCGTTCCACAAAATATGGTATGCTCCGCCGCTTCCGCCGCAAGGTGTGGGAAGTGTGCAAAAAGATACGAAAAAGACGAAAAAAACCCTTGCATTTTTTGCCGGAGGATGCTAAAATACTATCCTGCGTGGACCTCTTGAAGCGGAACACGCAAATCTGAAATCGGGGAGGTGTTTGGTTTGCCGAATATCAAGTCCGCCAAGAAGCGCGTGTTGGTGTCCAAGGAGCGTAACGAGCGCAACAAAGCCAGCCGGTCTGCTCTCAAGACCGCCATCAAGAAGTTTGACGCTGCTGCCGCTGAAGGCAATCGCACCGAGGCCGAGGGCACTTACAAAGTGGCGGTGAAGGCCATTGACAAGGCCGCCGCCAAGGGATTGCTGCATAAGAACAACGCCGCGCACAAAAAGAGCGCGCTGACGCTGAAGCTCAACGGTGTGGAGTGAGCTGACAACCAAACAAACCAAAAGGACACCCGGTTTTCGGGTGTCCTTTTTCTTCGGTATGCGCAACGGAAGAGCGGAGCGGGAACATCCCGCTCCGATATTAGATAGGCTATAAAAGCCTTCCCCTCAAGGGGAAGGTGGCGCGAAGCGCCGGATGAGGTGTCAAAGATGCCGCTCAATCTCTTCGCACACTCCGCTGAAGTTCTTCTTTACGTCCGCGTTGGAAAATCGCAGCACCCGAAGCCCGAGAGCTTGCAGGGATTGATCCCGCTCCCGGTCAACGGCAATTCCGACATCCTCATAATGTTGCGATCCGTCCAGCTCGATCACCAGCTTTGCCGCGGCAATATAGAAGTCAACGATATATGCGCCGATCACCTTTTGGCGGTTTACCGTTACGGGAAGCGGTTTGAGAAAGTCATACCACAAATGGCGTTCTTCCAGGGTCATCTCCCGGCGCAGCTTCTGCGCGAAGGGTTTCAGATGCGAGTTGCTGTTTTTGTTCACGGCACACCTCATCAGTCAGCCTTGCGGCTGACAGCTTCCCCTCAAGGGGAAGCCTTTTTTATTTCACCTTCACCGCCGTGCCGTATGCCAGCACCTCGGCGGCGCCGGCCATAATGGAGCTGCTGCCGTAACGCACGTTGATGATGGCGTCCGCGCCCAGAGACTCCGCCTCGTCCACCATGCGCTTGGTGGCGATCTGCCGCGCTTCGATCAGCATCTCGGTATAGCCTTTCAGCTCGCCGCCCACCAGCGTTTTGAAACTTGCCATGAGATCTCTGCCTACGTTTTTGCTCTGTACCACGGTGCCGCGCACCATGCCCAGCGCCTCAAGCTCCGCGCCCGGAATGTGGTCAATATTGTACAGCTTCATCTTCTTCTCCTCCATCAATTTCTTTGAGTCGTTGTACCAGCGCGGCGATGAGCGCCGCGATCGCGCCGACGTACGCACCTGCGTACAGGATCACAAGTAAAAGAGGGATGGGGTACTGCACCGCGGACCAGATCACCAGCGCGATGATCGCCCCGAACACGGCGCACAGCACCAGCGCGCACACGATGGGCGCCAGGCGCTTCCGCCGCTTGGACGGCGCCGCCATATCAGTCCGCCTCCTGCTCGCCCACCAGAGCGATGTGCAGCTCGTCAAGCTGTTTCTGCTCCACGGTGGACGGCGCGCCCATCATGATATCCTGGGCGTTCTTATTCATGGGGAACGGAATGATCTCCCGGATGGAGCTCTCGCCTGCCAGCAGCATGACCATGCGGTCTACGCCCGGGGCGATACCGGCATGGGGCGGTGCGCCGTAGCAAAACGCGTTGTACATGGCGGGGAATTTCTTTTTCACGTCCGCCTCGCCCAGACGCACCAGCTCAAACGCCTTGACCATGATCTCCGGGTCGTGGTTCCGCACGGCGCCGGAGGACAGCTCCACGCCGTTGCACACCAGATCGTACTGGTCGGCGGTGATGGAAAGAGGATCGATCTCGCCCCGCTCGGCCTTCAAAAGAACGTCCAGACCGCCGCTGGGCATGGAGAACGGGTTGTGGCAGAACTCCAGCTCGCCGCTCTCGTCACCGATCTCGTACATGGGGAAATCCACGATCCAGCAGAACTCGTACCGTTCTTTATCCATGTGCCCCTCGCAGGCGGCGCCGAAGGTCTTGATCATCACGCCGGCGGACTTCACGGCACTCTCACCGGCGGACACCACCACCAGCGTGTTGGGCGACAGAGAGATGAGCTTGCCCAGCGCATCCTTCACCGGCGCGACGAACTTGGCGATACCGCCTGCCAGCTCGCCGTTTTCGTCCACCTTGAACCAGTAGCCCTTACTGCCGGACTGCACCTGGCAGTCCTCCAGCAGTTTTTCGATCTGCTTACGGGTGAGGGTGCAATCGGAAATATCCACCATCTTCACCGTCTTGCCCTGCAGCGGCTCAAAAGCGCTGTCTGCGAAAAGCGCGGAGGCGTCCTTACACGTCAGGTCGATTCGCAGATCCGGCTTATCGGAACCGTAGGTCGCCATGGCGTCGTTATAGCCGATCCGGCGGAACGGCGCCGCGGACGCCACGTTGTAGGTGCCGTACTTGGCAAAAATGGGGGGCAGCACGTCCTCCAACACGGCAAATACGTCGTCCTGTACGGCAAACGCCATCTCCATATCCAGCTGATAGAACTCACCCGGCGACCGGTCGCCCCGGGCGTCCTCATCCCGGAAGCAGGGGGCGATCTGGAAATAGCGGTCAAACCCGGAGGTCATCAGGAGCTGTTTGAACTGCTGGGGCGCCTGAGGCAGCGCGTAAAACTTACCGGGATGCTTCCGCGCCGGCACCAGGTAGTCCCGGGCGCCTTCGGGAGAGCTGGCGGTCAGGATCGGCGTGGTGATCTCCAAAAAACCGTGCTCCGTCATCGCCTGACGCAGTGCGGCAACCACCTGACAGCGCAGGATGATATTCTGCTTGACCGCCGGATTCCGCAGATCGAGATAGCGGTACTTCAGCCGCTGTGTCTCGTCCGCCTCCCGACTGTGGTTGATCTCAAACGGCAGGCTGTTGTAACGGCACCGCCCCAGCACCTCGATCTTTTCGGGAACCACCTCGATATCGCCGGTGGGCAGTTTCGGGTTTTTGCTGGAACGCTCCCGAACCACGCCCTCCACGGAGATGGTGGATTCCTTGTTCACACCGCGAACGAGGGTCGCCATTTCCTCCGACTCTACCACGATCTGGGTCGTGCCGTAGAAATCCCGCAGGACGATGAAGGCAAAGTTGTTGCCCACCTCCCGCACGTTTTCCATCCAGCCAACCAGCTTGACCTGCTTGCCTGCGTCACAAAGCCGCAGTTCGTTGCAGGTATGCGTCCGCATCTGCATCATATCCTTCGCTCCTTTTGA
>DBWU01000077.1:16468-17429 GCA_002309395.1 Oscillospiraceae bacterium UBA1230 | reverse complement strand
ATCACGGCACCGCTGTTTTTCTGCGCCAGCCCGGCTTTGATCTGCGCCGTCACCGCCTCAAGGGGCGCGGTGATCTGCTCGCCGGTGGACATATCCTTGCAGGAGACCTCGCCTTTGGCGATCTCGTCCTCCCCTAAAAAGACCACGTAGGGAACGCCCAGCTTGTCGGCATACGACATTTTCGCCTTGAATTTTTTTCCTTCGGTATACAGTTGGGCGCGAAGACCCTCCCGGCGCAGCTGCGTTGCCAGCGCCGCGGCGGCGCTGGCGTTTTCCGTCATGGGAAGGATCAGCACGTCGGCAGGCGCGGAGGGCAGAGCGTCGTTCAAAAGGCCCTGCTCCGACAGCACGTAGAAAAGCCGCGTCAGCCCGATGGAGATCCCCACGCCGGGGAGCTGACGGTCGGTATAGTATTCCGCCAGATTGTCGTACCGGCCGCCGGAGCAAACGGAGCCGATCTCCGGGTGATCGGTAAGCGTGGTCTCGTACACGGTGCCGGTATAGTAATCCAGTCCGCGGGCAATGGCCAGATCGACGGCGAAGTTTTCTGCCGGCACGCCGAAGGCGGCAAGATGCGCCGTGACGGCTTTCAGCTCGGCAAGTCCGGCGTCAAAGATCTCGTTGCGCCCGGCATAGCCGTCCAGCGCGCGCAAGACCGTGTCGTTATCGCCGGAGATGGAGATAAAGCGCAAAATCTCATCGGATTGTTCCGGCGACAGGGCGCACTCGTCCGTCAACAGGGCGCGGACTTTTTCCGCGCCGATCTTATCCAGCTTATCCACGGTACGCATGATCTCGCCGCTCTTGTCCGCCAGGGACAGCATGGCGTAAAACCCGTTGAGGAGCTTGCGGTTGTTCACACGGATGCAAAACCGGCGCAGACCCAGCGCGGTAAAGGTCTCATAGATGACAGCAGGGATCTCCGCCTCGTTGAGGATATCCAGCTTCCCGTCGCCGATCA
>DBWU01000077.1:16284-16418 GCA_002309395.1 Oscillospiraceae bacterium UBA1230 | reverse complement strand
TTGCCGATCTGGTAGCGGCGGAAAGGAAATGCCAGTTCGTTATAGTGAAGCGCCACGTATTTGGCGAGCGGTACAGTCAAATCAAAGCGCAGACTCAAGTCTGCGTCACCTTTTGTGAAGCGGTAGATCTGCTT
>DBWU01000077.1:16017-16138 GCA_002309395.1 Oscillospiraceae bacterium UBA1230 | reverse complement strand
CCATAAAACCGGACAGCGTCCGGGGTTTGATTCGTTCCATGTTGTAAAACTCCTACAAACGCGCAAATATGCCGTCAGGCTAAAAAGGGTTTGGTCTTGGGATTGACGATGTCGCGCCAGT
>DBWU01000077.1:14399-15988 GCA_002309395.1 Oscillospiraceae bacterium UBA1230 | reverse complement strand
CCGAGGATCAGCATTTCCGCCGTGGCAAGATTGGTCGCCAGCGGAACGTTGTTCTGGTCGCAAAGACGGGAGATATAGAGCGCGTCTTCGTGCTGCGTCTTGCTGTTGGGGTCACCGAAGCAAAGTACCATATCGATCTCGTTATAGGCGATNNCGGGCGGCGATCTGCTGTCCGCCGCCCCGGTCGAACGAGAGGAAGCAATGCACCGGCAAGCCGGTCGCCTCGGTGATCTGCCGCCCCGTTCCGGCGGTGGCGCAGATGGTGTGCTGCGCCAGAATGCCGCAGTAGGCGGTGCAGAATTGTACGATCAGCTCTTTTCGGTTGTCGTGGGCGGTGATAGCGATGTTCATGGGCAAAAAAGTCTCCTTTTCTCATCAGATCTTCATCAGCGGTACCCGTTGCCCCGTCAGGCGCCGGGCGATATTTTCATAGGCGCGGGCGGAGTAACTGTTGATCTGGCGCAGCGTTACGCCCTTATTGAGGGCATAGGCAAGATCGCTGTCCTCCGGCACAACGCCCAGCAGGGGCAGACCCGCCGTGTCGATCGCGTCGTCAATGGTGGTGTGCAGTGCGTGAAGCATCTTGCGCTGTACGCGCCCCACCACCAGATGTAAACTGCCCGGAGGGAAGCGCCGCAGCTCCATCACGGTGCGCTGTGCGTCTCGCAGAGCGGTCTGGTCGGTGGTCGTAACCACTACGGCGCTGTCGGCGTGATCCGCCGCCAGGCGGAAGCCGGCGCCAAGTCCGGCAGGCGCGTCCACAAGGCAGAACTCGTAGGTTTGGCGGATCTTTTCATACAGGGCGCCCATCTGCTCCGGCGAGGGCGCTTGCCAGCCGGTTCCGGCAGGCGCCGCCAGCAGGTCCAAAAGAGGATAGCGGTGGTGCTGTACCACGGCGTCAGCCAGGTCGCAACGGCCCTGTGCCACGTCGGATACGTCCATCAGCGCCCGGTCGCTCAAACCGAGCGCCAGATCAAGATTTCTTAGCGGCATATCGCAGTCCACGCACAAAACGCGATGTCCCTGCGCCGCCAGCGCCAATCCCGTGTTGGCGACGAAGGTGGTTTTGCCCGTGCCGCCTTTGCCGGATACCACTGCAATGATCTTTCCCATGCTGTCTCCTTGTCGTTTCGGTTTTAAAGCGGATGCTTACAGATCCGCGCCCACGATCTGGGATAATTCTCCGGCGTGGCACGGACCTTGTCAATGACAACGACGCGATGCCGCACGTCGGTGGTGGGGACAGTATAGTCCCAACAGGTGCGGATCTGGCCGCCCAGTTGCCCCACGGCGTTTCGGGCGGCGGCGATCTCATCGTCGCAATTGACGGATTTCATCGCCAGAAACTGACCGCCCACGGCCACCAGCGGCAACGCCAGCTCGCACAAAAGGTTCAAAGGCGCCACGGCGCGGGATACGGCAAGGTCATACTGCTGGCGATGCCGGGCGGCAAAGGCTTCCGCCCGGTCGTGTACCGCCTCCACGCGATGAAGATCCATCCGGGCGATGACTTCCCGGAGGAAGTCGATCCGCTTTCCGAGGCTGTCCAGCAGCGTCAGGTCAAAATCCGGCTCGATGATCCGCAGGGG
>DBWU01000077.1:5134-14308 GCA_002309395.1 Oscillospiraceae bacterium UBA1230 | reverse complement strand
TCCGTGATGGCGGTCAGGTTCATGACGCGGTTTTTCTCCAGTACCGCCGTGGCAAACAGGTCGAGCCGAGGGGCGGCGTCAGCCGGAAGACCCAGTTGCGCCAGCCCTTCGGTCAGCTGACGGATCATTCCTTGCGCTCTTTGAGCAGATCGCGGATCTCGCCCAGCAGCTCTTCCGCGGTCGGCGCGGCAGGGGCGGCAGGCGCTTCTTCCGCTTCCGCGGCGGCTTTCTTCTTCTTGGTGGCGTTCATGGCCTTTACCACCAGGAACATCACGAAGGCGATGATGATGAAGTCCAGGATCACCGCGATCAGCGCGCCGAAATTAACAGCGACTTCGGCGGTCTCCGCCGCTTCGTCCGCCGCCTTCAGCACCCATTTCCACTGGCTGAAGTCCACGCCGCCGGTGATCATGGAGATCAGGGGCATAATAATGTCGTTGACCAGCGAGGTGGTGATCTTACCAAACGCACCGCCGATCACAACGCCGATCGCCATATCCAGCACGTTNNTTGCCGCGCATGGCAAACTCTTTGAACTCTCCGAAAAACTTTTTCATGATGAAGCCTCCTGTAAACAAATTGTATATTTCTTTTGAAATATTACTAATCGTATTTATTTTTTGGGGATCAGGCGCTCACAACCGCCCATGTAGGGGCGTAAAGCAACGGGAACGAGGACGGAGCCGTCGCTCTGGAGGTTGTTCTCCAGGAAGGCGATCAGCATACGGGGCGGCGCCACCACCGTGTTGTTCAGGGTGTGAGGCAGATACGTCTTGCCATCCGCGCCCTTGACGCGGATCTTCAAGCGCCGCGCTTGAGCGTCGCCCAGATTGGAGCAGGAGCAGACCTCAAAGTATTTCTGCTGACGGGGCGACCACGCCTCGATGTCACAGCTCTTGCATTTCAGATCCGCCAGATCGCCGGAACAGCACTCCAACTGCCGCACGGGGATGTCCAGAGAGCGGAACAGCTCCACACTGTAACGCCACATCTGCTCGTACCACTTCATGCTCTCTTCCGGCTTGCAGACCACGATCATTTCNNNNTGCTTTTCAAACTGGTGAATACGGTATACGCCGCGCTCCTCGATGCCGTGGGCGCCTTTTTCCTTGCGGAAACAGGGAGAATAGGAGGTCAGCGTTTGGGGCAGTTTGTCCTCCGGCAGGATCTGGTCGATGAATTTGCCGATCATGGANNNNATGGAGTGTTCGCTGGTGCCGATCAGATAGAGGTCTTCGCCTTCGATCTTATACATCATGGCGTCCATTTCCGCAAAGCTCATCACGCCGGTGACCACGTTGCCCCGGATCATAAAGGGCGGAATACAGTACGTAAAGCCTTTGCCGATCATAAAATCGCGGGCGTAAGCGGTCATGGCGCTGTGAAGACGGGCGATATCGCCCATCAGATAATAGAAGCCGTTGCCGGACACGCGGCCGGCGGCGTCCATATCAATGCCGTCAAACCGCTCCATAATGTCGGTGTGGTAAGGGATCTCAAACGCCGGCGTTTTCGCCTCGCCGAACCGCTGTACCTCCACGTTGTGGCTGTCATCCGGCCCGATGGGCACGCTGGGATCGATCATCTGGGGCAGGACCATCATGATCTGGTTAAGCCGCGCGGCGACCTCGTCCAGCTCCTTGTCCAGCCGCGCCATCTCCTCGGCGTTGGCGCGCACAGCGTCGTTATTGGCGGCGATCTGCGCCTCCAGCTCCGCCTTTTTCACCGGGTCGTCGCATTTTTTCAGCTGCCCGAACAGGGGGCCGTTGGCGCGGCTCAATTTGTTGCGCTCTGCCTTCAGCGCGTCGCCCTGCGCCAAAACGCTGCGGCGCCGCTCGTCCAGCGATACCGCCTCGTCTACCAGCGGCAGCTTGGCGTCCTGAAACTTTTTGCGAATGTTCTCTTTTACCAGATCGGGGTGTTCCCGAACGAAACGAATGTCAAGCATGGGTGCGTTCCTCTCCTTTGTGTTTCACGTGAAACAATGATGAATCTCACGGCTTTTTCATGGTATACAAGGCGTCGATCAAAGCGTTGAGATCGTTGGTATCGTAGTATTCCAGCTCGATCCGACCCTTTCGCTTGCCGGTGACGATCCGGCAGCCGCGACCCAGACGCTCGCTCAACGCGCGGGCGGCTTCGCCGGCGTAATTGATGGTGATGCCGGTGGTGGGGCGGGGGGCTCTGGGCGGCGCCGTCAGGCGTTTGACCAGCAGCTCTGTCTGCCGCACGGACAGGCACTCGCGCACTACCGTCAGCGCCGTTTCTTCCTGCAGCCGGGCGGGCAGAGCCAGCAAAGTCCGGGCGTGACCGGCGGAAAGGCGACCTTCTTCGACCAAATGCTGTACGGATGACGGGAGATGCAACAGGCGCAACGCGTTGGCAACAGAGCTTCGAGACTTGCCCAGCCGCTGTGCCACCTGTTCCTGCGTCAAGCCGTGGCGCTCGATCAGAGTCTGGTAGCCGCTGGCTTCCTCCAGAGGATTCAGATCCTCCCGCTGGAGGTTTTCGATCATCGCCAGCTCCATCGCCTTGCGATCGTCCGCCTCTATGACGATAACGGGGACCTGCGTCAGGCCGGCCATGCGTGCCGCGCGCCAGCGCCGCTCGCCGGCAATGATCTGGTAGTAGCCGGACTGGAGGCGCCGCACCGTCAACGGCTGTAAGATCCCGTGCTGGCGGATGGAATCTGCCAGATCCTCCAACGCGCCGCTGTCAAAGTCTTTGCGGGGTTGTGAAGAGCAGTTTTCCACCTGGGAGATCGGGATCATCAGCCGCTCTTTTTCTTCCTGTACGTCCAGAAAATCGTTGCCCAGCAAGGCGCCAAGACCCTTTCCCAAGCCTTTGGAAGAACCTGCCACAGACGATCACTCCTTTCAGGAATTTTTCTTAATAAACTCTTTTGCCAGCGTGGCGTACGCCTCGGCGCCGCGGCAGGCCCGGTCGTAAGCGGTGATGGGCTTACCGTGGCTGGGCGCCTCGCTCAAGCGCACGTTACGGGGAACCACGGTTTTATACACCTTGCCCGGAAAAAACCGCTTGACCTCCTGCGCCACCTGCAACGCCAGATTGGTGCGCCCGTCAAACATAGTCAGCAGAACGCCTTCCAGCTCCAGGCGCGGGTTCATGCCGCGCCGCACGACACGCACGGTGTTCATCAGATCGCTCAAACCTTCCAGCGCGTAGTATTCGCCCTGCACCGGCACCAACAGCGTGTCGGCAGCGCACAAGGCGTTGAGCGTCAACAGTTCCAGAGAGGGCGGGCAGTCAATGAAAATGTAATCATAGCGCGAGCGGACCTGTTCAAGCACCTGCTTGAGAAGGAACTGCCGGTTCTCCAACTGGATCATCTCGATCCCGGCGCCTGCCAGCGCTTTGTTGGAGGGAAGCACGTCCCCGTAAGGGGTGGTGACGATGGCGCCGCTCACGTCGCTGCCGTTGATGATCACGTCGTAGACGCCGCCGGAAGTGGTTTTGTCCACGCCCATGCCGGAGGTGGCGTTCGCCTGGGGGTCAAAATCGCATAAAAGCACCCGAAGGCCTGCCTGATGCAGTGCGGCGGTCAGGTTCACACACGTGGTGGTCTTGCCGACGCCGCCTTTCTGATTGACGATGGCAACGATCTTTGCCACAGGGCGCGCACCTCCTCGTTCCTCTACACGGGTTTATTTATATAGTATAGCACAAACCGGCGAGGATTCAATAGAAAATACACAAGAAATTTCGCGCAAAGCAGAAATGTTTCACGTGAAACATCGGCGGCGTCAAAAAAAGAGAGACCGCCGCGAAACGGAGGGTTTCGCGACGGTCTGTGTCGGGGGAACACCGTTGGGGGACAACCGTTGGCGGCTGTTAACGGTTGAACAGATCCTGCTCGGTGAGCCCGTAGGTCTTCAGCAGTGCCACGGTGGCGGTGCAGGAGGGCGTCAGATAGTCGATATAGCCGGAGAAATTCTCATCTTTGGAGAAGAGCTCCAGATCAAACGCCAAAGTGCCTTCGTCCTCCAGAACGCTTCCGGCAAAACAACCGTTGTTCAAATCCTCCAACAAGGCGGCGTAAAACTGCTGTGCCTGCTCGGCGGAGAGGGACACCTCGTGCAGATCGCCTGTTGTGCGATTCCAGCCGCTCAAATAGCCGCCGGTGAGCTGGGGCGTTTTATCCATGGGAAGATCGCCGAAGACCCGATACCACTGCACGGCGCGGGTATTGCACAGCGTGTTGGCAAGGGATTCCGCCTCCGAGCCCTTCGATATGGCGGAATAGTACTCCCGGCTTACGGTAGCGCCGTTTTGCAGACGGTAGGTCACGTAAAAGAAAACGTAAACGTCGTTTTCACCGGCCGTCCGCTCGCCGTGTTCGCGCCAGTCCGCCACGATCTGGCGGTGGAGCGCCAGCGCCGCGTCAATGGTCTCCCGATCGGTATACGTGTTGCCGTATACGCCGGCTCTGCCCCGCAGGTTGATCTTCACGCCCGCAACGTCATCCGGCGCCGGAACGCGGGTCTGGTAACCCGTCAGATCAAAGCGGATGCACAGGCAGACGGCGATCACCGCCACGCAGACCGCCGCCGCGCTTTTCCAGCCGGTGCGGAACACTTTTGCCGTCTTTTTCAGCAGCATCTCGATCACAAAGCAGGCGATCACGGCGCAAACCGCGGCGGCAACGATGATATCCAGATCAAAAATGCCGTGCAGCAGGAGGCCTGCCGCCAGACCCACGCCCAGCGCGCCCACGTATTTTACCACCGGACGCAGGGGTCTGTGCGCCACCGCATCGCCGGCGGATTCGCTGCGCCGCAACGCATACAGCACGCATGAGAGCGCAAGCAACACCACGCCCACGGCGGCGTAGACCCACACGGCGGCAAGGGTTTCCGGCGCCACGCGATCGGAGAGGGGGACGTCGATCACGCCGCTGTAGTCCCGTACCACCGCGTCTTCACACAGATCGTACAGGTGTACCGCCGGCGTTAGCCATAAAAGCGCGTCCGGCAGGTCGTAGACCGGCGCGTAGCCGTAGTAAAACGCCGAGCCGATCCCGTGCAGCAGGGCGTACACCGCCGCTGCGGCAGATTGCGCGAGGGCGTATACCGCCGGTATCGCCAACAGCCAGCCGGTGAGCGTGGATGCTAAAAAGCCCAGCGACAGGAAGAAAAAGCCCATCAGCTCCGTCAGTCCCAGCCAGATGCCCAGCGCCGCCCATGGCACGTTTTGCACCGTGGCAAAGACGCTCAACAGCACCAGAAGAAGGTTGGCGGCGGTGAACATGGCAAAGCCGGTGACAAAATGGGTCAGCAGAACCGCCGTGCGCTTGAGAGGCAACGCATGGAGAGTCTGGACCGCCCGGGGCGAGGTGAGATAGCTCATCAGCGCCGCACCCAGCACGCACCCGATGATACACGCCATCACCACCGAAAAGGGCAACGTATCCAGCACCGTGACGCCGGAATCCTCCGCGTATCCCTGTTCCTGACTCAAGCTCAGCGGCAACGCCACCACCCACGGCAGGAAGTATATCAGCAGCGCCGGCCAATAGCGCCGCACGTCACTGCGCGCCACGGCGCCGTTAAAGAACGATTTCCCGAACCGCATAGTCCTCGCCTCCCATCTCATAGATAAAGATCTCCTCCAGCGTCAGAGGGATCGCCTCCAGCAACAGCGGATCTGTGGACGCCATGCGATGCAGGATCGCCTCACGGTCGCCGCGCACGATGTAGGTATGCACTCTGCCCACGCAGGAACGGTGCAGTACGTTTATCTCCGGCGGCAAAGACGGCTCCTCGCCGCGATAGACCACCTGCAGTTTCACCGTCTTGTCCTGCAGCTCGCTCAAGCTCCGTTCCAAGAGCACCTTGCCGCGGCTCATAATGCCCACGTGGTCGCACACGTCCTCCAGCTCGCGCAGGTTGTGGGACGACACCAACACCGTGGTGCCGCGCTGGGAAACGTCATCCAGCAGCAAAGACCAGACCTGCCGCCGCATGACGGGATCCAGACCGTCCACCGGCTCATCCAGGATCAGCACTTCCGGCATACAGCAAAGCGCCAGCCAGAACGCCGCCTGCTTTTGCATACCCTTGCTCATGCGGCGGATCATGCCGCGGTCGTTCAGAGGGAACACACCCTTCATTTTCTCGTACCGCTCCCGACTGAACGCGGGGTATACACCGGCATAGACGGACGCCATTTCCGCGATAGACGCCTGGGGGAAGTAGTACCAATCGTCACCGATGGAGGCGATACACCGCTTCGCGTCCGGGTTTTCCCACACCGGCGCGCCACGAAGCAGCACCTCGCCGCTATCCTGACGGTATACGCCTGTCAAGTGCCGGATCATGGTGGATTTTCCTGCGCCGTTGGGGCCAACCAGACCGTAGACAGCGCCCTGCGGCACCGTCATCGTGGCGCCGTCCAGCGCCCGAAAGCCCTCAAAGGTCTTGACCAGATTTTTCGTTGTAAGCATCCGCCTGTCCTCCTTCCCAAAGCTGTGTCCATTCCTGTTGCGTCATGCCCAGCGCACGCAGTTCGCGGATCAGCTCCGCCGCCTGCGACGCCAGCTCCCGGCGCCGCGCCGCGCCGCTCTCACCGCCGCTTTCGGCAACGAAGGTGCCTTTACCGCCCACCGAGTAGATGAACCCTTCCGCCTCCAGCTCCGCATACGCACGGGCGATGGTGTTGGGGTTGATGGCAAGCTGCGTCGCCAATTGCCGCACGGAGGGGATCTGATCGCCCTGCGCCAGCACGCCGGTGACCACCAGACGGCGCAAACCGTCCTTCACCTGCTGATAGATGGGGCGGCTGTCCCGATAATCCAACCGGATCATCCGCAGACCTCCTTTCAAAAGTGTACTAACCGTATTAGTACAGTAAATATACCACGACGCAAAGCGGCTGTCAAGGGTATATTTTTATTTGGGGGAAGGGTATACTTTCCGTATCACGGAGAAAAGGAGGGAACGCGTGTGACAGCACAGGTTTTACGGGAAGCGTGTATCCAGTGCGGCTTGTGTCCGAGTATTTGTCCGGCGGTGTTCACGCTGCCTGGTAACGGCGAAAGCGCCTGCGCCATTGACGGCGAGATACCGCTTGAGCAGCAGACGGCGGCGCAGGAAGCGGCACAGAGCTGCCCGGTGAGCGCCATTGTGATCCGCTGACGGACGGTGGCTAAAAAATGTTGCTTTTTTGCAAAAATTTCCCTTTACAAATAAAAAGGTGTATGGTATCCTTATAAAGCACGCATTTTGTGCTGTGATAATCGCCCCATACCTGTGTCGCGCGGATCATTCACCTGTCCCGCCACTCGGGATGCGGGCAAACAAAAAGAAAGGTGGAAACAACCATGATGCAGAAAGAGCAGAAGACCTCTATCATTGAGGCGAACCGTACCCACGAGAGCGATACCGGGTCCCCCGAAGTGCAGGTAGCCATCCTCACCGAGCGGATCAGCCAGCTCACCGCCCATCTGAAGGTGCATCCCCACGACTTCCACAGCCGCCGCGGCATGCAGATGATGATCGGTAAGCGCCGCCGTCTGCTGGACTATCTGGCGAAGAAGGACATCGAGCGTTACCGCGCCCTGATCGCCAAGCTGGGTCTGCGTAAGTAAAACCGGAAAACGGGGTGGTGTGCCGAGCGCACCACCCTTCTTTCACACATTCCCCCGCACGCGGTGAGGCGCCCGCCTCCTTTAGAACTTGAAGATCCGCCCTCCGGGCGAGGACGGATCTTCAAGTGCTAAACGGCTGGCGACTCCGCGAACAATACAGAAGAAAAAGGAGTATCAGCCATGTCAACCATCATTACCCATCGGCAATTTCCCAAATACCGCAAATACACCATGGATCTGGCGGGTCGGCCCCTCTCTCTGGAGGTGGGCAAGCTGGCGGAGCTTGCCAACGCCGCCGTTATGGTTACCTACGGCGAGACCAGCGTACTGTGCTGTGTGACCGCCGCACCCCGTCCCCGTGACGGCGTGGATTTCTTCCCCCTGAGCGTGGATTTTGAGGAGAAGCTCTACGCCGTGGGGCGTATTCCCGGCAGCTTCAACCGCCGGGAAGGCCGTCCCGGTGAGAAGGGGATCTTGACCTCCCGTGTCATCGACCGCCCCATTCGCCCCCTGTTTCCCTATGATTTCCGCAACGACGTGTCGGTGATGTGCACCGTCATGAGTATGGACAACGACTGCTCGCCGGAGATCGCCGCCCTGATCGGCACCTCCGCCGCGCTGGCGATCTCCGATATTCCCTGGAACGGCCCGGTAGGCGCGCTGAAGGTCGGTCTGGTGGACGGCAAGCTGGTGTTCAACCCCAACAGCGAGGAGCGCAAGGTCAGCGATCTGGACGTGACGGTGGTTTCCACCGCCCAGAAAGTGGTCATGATCGAAGCCGGCGCCAACGAAGTGCCTAACGACGTGATGTTCGAGGCGATCCGCTCCGCCCACGAGGAGAACCAGAAGCAGGTCGCCCTCATTCACCGTATGGTGGAGGAGATCGGCAAGCCCAAGTTCGAGTATCCCCACGCCGATTTCGACCAGGTGCTGTTCGATAAGATCGTTGCCGCCACCATGGACGAGGCGAAGGCCGCCATGGATACCGACGATAAGAACGTCCGTGAGGCGCGCTGGAATGCGCTGATCGAGAAATGGCACGAGCTGTTTCTGGCGGATCACCCCGATATGGATCAGTATCTGGACGAGATCACCTATAAGTTCCAGAAGAAGATCGTCAAGGCGTGGCTTTTGGAAGGTCACCGTGTGGACGGGCGCGCCAAGAACGAGATCCGTCCGCTGTCCGCCGAGGTAGGCGTTCTGCCCCGGGTACACGGTTCCGGCCTCTTTACCCGCGGCCAGACCCAGGTGCTGTCTGTCGCCACGCTGGATACCCTGTCCGCCAACCAGAAGCTGGATACCATCTGGGAGGAAACGGAAAAGCGGTATATGCACCACTACAACTTCCCCGGCTATTCCGTGGGCGAGGCGAAAGCCGCCCGTTCCCCCGGCCGTCGGGAGATCGGTCACGGCGCGCTGGCAGAGCGTGCGCTTTTGCCGGTGATCCCGCCGGTAGAGGAGTTCCCCTATGCCATCCGCGTGGTGTCGGAGGTGGTGTCCTCCAACGGCTCCACGTCTCAGGGCTCCATCTGCGGCTCCACGCTGGCGCTGATGGACGCCGGCGTGCC
>DBWU01000077.1:0-5074 GCA_002309395.1 Oscillospiraceae bacterium UBA1230 | reverse complement strand
TTTATCGACATTCAGGGCGTGGAGGATTTCCACGGCGAGATGGACTTCAAAGTGGCAGGTACCAAGAAGGGTATCACCGCGATCCAGATGGACCTGAAGAACGACGGTTTGACCATGGAGATCATCCGCAACGCGCTGGATATTACCTATGACGCACGGGTACAGATCCTTGACCAGATCATGCTGCCGGTGATCGCCGAGCCGCGGCAGGAGTTGAGCCCCTATGCGCCGAAAATGATCACCATGCACATCGACCCCGATAAGATCCGCGACGTGATCGGCAAGGGCGGCAGTGTGATCCAGAAGATCGTGGCGGAATCCGGCGCCAAGGTGGATATTGACGAGGACGGCACCATCCATATCGCCTCCCCCAACGCGGAGAGCTGTGAGATGGCGAAGAAGTTCATCGACGAGATCGTGTTCGTTCCCGAAGTGGGTCAGCTGTACTACGGTCGCGTCATCAGCTACCTCACCAGTAAGCAGAACAACGCCCAGCTCGGCGCGTTCATCGAGCTGGCCCCGGGCAAGGACGGTCTTTGCCACATCTCCAAGGTGTGCGATAAGCGCATCGACAAGGTGGAGGACGTGTTGAAGATCGGCGACATGACGTGGGTCAAGGTCGTGGAGATCGATGAAAAGGGCCGCGTGAACCTCAGCCGCAAGGACGCTTTGAAAGAGGTCGCCGAGCGGGAAGCCAACGGCGAGATCGTAGGCTGAAAAACGAGTGACAGCCGTTGAACGGGTTAAAATATGCGGCTTACCGCATTTCCTGTCAAACCGTTTTGTTATTGCAATACAGTGCAAAACCAGGGAGGAGGTGTGGTGATGCGGCGTATGTCAGAAAAGGAGATCCGTCGGCGCTTGATTCCTACACTTTTCACAGCCGCCGTTTTCTTTCTATTTGGCATTGGGCTGTTTTTGCAGCCCACCACCACATCTTCCGCACTTTACCGCGATTTGATTGCTTCGGAGGAAACAGTTGCGGCGCTTCATTGGAGACTTACCGTGCGAGGCATTTCTCCGTGTCTTACCACGGAGGGCGGCACCGTCTATATCCTGACAGGTAAATATGACGCCGCGGCGATCTCGGATATTTTCGTTGCGGGCGATTCGGTTACGGTTCGTTTTTATCAGGATGCCATAGGCCGCTGGTTGGGGTGGCGCTATGCCGGCCAAATAGAGGCGGATGGCGTGGCAATAGTTGCCTATGCTTATTCTCCGGTGATCGGCAGTCTTTGGCGGAACGTGCTGGCTACGGTAGCTTTAGCCGTGGCACTGTTGATGGCTTGGTCCGGCTGGATAATTGCCGAATCCCAGCGGAGGCAGGAAGCGCTGCGAGATCGGCGTATCCGGCGTAAATACGGCCGTGTCGGTAAAACTCGCGGCTGACGGACAACGCAGCGCGGCGGTAACACACAAACTTACAGGACGGGCAAGCGCCCGTCCTGTAAGTTTGTACAAAGGTGCTTGCCGTGTAATGAGAAGCCATTTTTTACACGTAATACGGATTCGGCTTCGGCAAAATGGCGATCAGATCAATGAACCATTCTGTGCCGAAAAGTCCTGCCGCCGAAGGCGCACCCCTTCGCAATAAAAAAATATTGTCACAATGATAATTTTTTTGCAAAAAATGCTTGACTCGGCAGGCTGTATCCCGTATGCTGATAGTATTCTGAAAAGGGAGTGTGTGTTTTTATGTCTTCTATCAAAAAGGTCGTCGTGGCCGGCGGCGGCGTGCTGGGCTCTCAGATCGCGTTTCAGGCGGCGTACTGCGGGTTTGACGTAACCATCTGGCTGCGCAGCGAGGGCAGCATCGGCCGCACCCAGCCCAAGCTGGACAAGCTGAAGGACACCTATCTGGACGCCATCGAAGCCATGAAGACGGTGGAAAGCCCCGTCGATCCCAAGTGGTGCCGCGGCATTGCGGAGTTCGGCGCCTTTGACGCCGAAGCGTGCCGGGCAAAAGCAGAGGCCGCTTACAGCGGTCTGAAGCTGGAGCTGGATCTGGCCAAGGCCGTCAGCGACGCGGATCTGGTCATCGAATCCATGGCGGAGGTGGCAGCCGAGAAAGTGGCGTTTTTCACCCGTCTGGCGCCGCTGCTGCCGGAAAAAACGCTGCTGGTGACCAACTCTTCCTCTCTGCTGCCCTCCTCCTTCACTAAGGCCACCGGCCGCCCCGGCAAGTACCTCGCCCTGCACTTTGCCAATTCCATCTGGAAGCAGAACATCGCCGAGGTGATGTCGCAGGCCGAAACCGCGCCGGCGTCCTTTGACGCGGTCATGGACTTTGCCCAGGAGATCCGCATGATCCCCCTGCCGGTGAACAAGGAAAAGGCGGGCTACCTGCTCAACTCTCTGCTGATCCCGTTTTTGCTCTCCGGTCTTGACCTGGTGGCCAACGGCGTTTCCGATCCCGAGAGCATCGACAAGGCGTGGAAGCTGGGCACCGGCGCGCCTCGCGGGCCGTTTGAGATCTTTGACGTGGTGGGTCTGACCACGGCCTTCAACATCGTGGAAAAGTATCAGAAGGTGCCGGGGATCATTGATCCGCTGCTGAAGAAGATGATGCTGCCCTACAATTTCAAGGCGCAGAAGGCCCTGCTGAAAAAGTATATTGACGCGGGCAAGATGGGCCGCGCTTCGGGCGAGGGCTTCTACAAGTATTGATGCCCTCCCGCCTCATCCCCTGCCGCCAAACAGCGGCGGCCCACCGCAGGCGTTATATAAAATTGAGCCATACCGCAAACGAGCAGGACGGGCAAATGCCCGTCCTGCTTTCTCTTTCTATGCACATCAATGTGTGGCGGTAAAAACGATATCCTTATTGCTCCAAAAATCCGGTGTAAAATGGATTTCAAGCTCCTTCCAATCTTTCGCTACTTCATATCCGATCACACCAACCATTTTTTTGCCGCCTGCAATCGTACCGTCCAATCCGCTTTGACCCCCGGCCGCCATTTGCGCTCCTAAACTGTAACTACATGAATAATCATCGCAATATGTATCAAAGCAAAGGAGGGAACTGATATTTATTTCCTTGCTGCTATTATTCTCAATTGTGAACTGGCACAGCACAAAGATTTGCCCATCTGCCGGTGTATTGAACGTAGACCCTTCGCTTTCCGTAACACTGTCAAGCGAGACAACGACTCCGTTTAATTCCACTTGATCTCCTATTGCAAACGACGTTTTCTCTGGCGTATTTGATTGCTCTTGCTGGGTAGTTTCTCCTGTGGGTGTTACCTCTCCTACTTTCTTGGGTTCATTTTTGCCCGCGCTGACGATGGCAATGATTATAACAACTAAAATTGCCCATAACCACCATTTTTTGTAAAGAGGCTTTTTGTTTTTTGCGCCGCAGCTGGGGCATACTTTTGCCGATTTTGCCATCTCCGCCCCACAGGTTTTGCAGGATATAAGATTGTCGTTCATTTTTTTACTCCTTTTTCTTTGTTGGTCAAGTTTGCCACGCCCTATTTTAGATAATATCCATCTAAAAGTCAATAGATAATTTTTGTCTACGCTACCATGTGTACATACTA
This sequence comes from Oscillospiraceae bacterium UBA1230, assembly GCA_002309395.1. GTDB lineage: Bacteria > Bacillota > Clostridia > Oscillospirales > Oscillospiraceae > Vescimonas. The sequence goes on along the minus strand of DBWU01000077.1, from coordinate 1,532 downwards.
CCGACAGGAGATGATATACATGGACAGCCGCATCAGGGATCTGCGGGAGGATCACGATCTGACGCAACAGCAACTCGCCGACCACCTTGGCATTACCCAGCGCAAATACAGCTACGTGGAAACGGAAACCCAGCCCCTTACCGCCGAACTGCTCATAAAGCTGGCAGATTTTTACCATGTCAGCATCGATTATCTGCTGCGGCAGACCAACAATCCCCAAAGAAATCTATAAACAACCGGGATTTTTTCAAGCGCCGCTTGACACGCCTGTATCTAATATGCTATATTACATACAGGCGAAATTCATATTATTTTTGCCGAATGGCGGCGAAAAACAGTTCTTTCCAACAGAGGTGTTTTGTGGTATACTGCCTGTAAAAGAGACACCAACGCTGTCGGGAAAGGAGAAACGCCGCCATGTCTGACACCATTGCCGCCATTGCCACCGCTTCGGCGGTGAGCGCCGTTGGCATCGTGCGTTTGTCCGGCGCGGAGGCGTTTTCCGCCGCGGAGGCGGTATTTCGCCCGAAAAGCGGCAAGCCCCTCCCGGCGGTTCCGGCGAGAACGATGGTGTTCGGCGACGTGCTGGATCGCGCCGGACGCGTAATAGATCAAGGGTTGGCGGTGCTGTTTCCGGCGCCCAACAGCTATACGGGCGAGGATTGCGCCGAACTTCACTGTCACGGCTCGCCGGTGGTGCTGGACGAGTGCTTGCGCGCGCTGTTCGCCGCGGGAGCAAGACAGGCGACCGCCGGAGAATTTACGCGCCGTGCCTTTTTGAACGGACGGATGGATCTGGTGCAGGCGGAGGCGGTGGCGGATCTGATCGACGCGCTCACGCCGGACGCCGCCTGCCACGCGGCGGCACAGCTTTCAGGCACCATCAGCCGCACGGTGGACGCCGTATATGAAGACGTTCTGGCGCTGATCAGCCGGTTTTACGCGGTGGTGGATTACCCCGACGAGGATATTACGCCCCACACACGGGCGGAGATGACCGCACTGCTGGAAAAGAGCATCGACGCGCTGGAGGCGCTGGGCGGCACGTTTTCCCGGGGCAGTATCGTGCGCCAAGGACTGCCGGCGGTGTTGCTGGGGAAGCCGAACGTGGGAAAATCCTCGCTGTTGAACGCGCTGTTGGGCTATGACCGCGCCATCGTTACGGCGGTGGCAGGCACCACACGGGACACGGTGGCGGAAACGGTGCGATTGAACGGACTCCTTTTGCGCCTGACCGACACCGCCGGGATCCGCACCGCCGACGACGAGGTGGAGCGGCAGGGCGTGGAGCGGAGTCTCGCGGCGGCACGGGAGGCGGAGCTTGCCCTGCTGGTGCTGGACGGCTCGGCGCCCCTTACGGCGGAGGATGAACGGGTCGCTGCCGCGGCGCTGGCGGCGCCGAAGCATATTACGGTTTTAAATAAATCCGATCTGCCCTGCCGGGTGGACGCAGCGGCGCTGGCGGCGCGGTTTGGCACGGTGATCCCGGTCAGCGCCGCCAACGGGGAAGGCTTGGACGAGTTGTGCCGCGC
>DBWU01000031.1:19903-23117 GCA_002309395.1 Oscillospiraceae bacterium UBA1230 | reverse complement strand
ACAAGTAGATAAATTCCGGTTTGTCGGGATAAATGAATTGTCGATATTCTGTTGGGCTATTCTGTTGGTGTAAAAACTATAATTCTCGGGCATATTGAAATTGCGCCTAAAACCCCAAATTTACGCCATTTTCACCCTTGGGCTATTTTGTCTGTTAATCACATGATAATCACCCTTCAGATCTGAACCGTTCGTGTTCGATTAGAGGGTGATTTTCTTATATATACCCAGTTTGAAAACCGCGTGGTTACGTGCTATATCATTTGAAAAGGGAATCGACATAACGGAATTTGTTGAGGGAAATCAGAAATGAAACTTGATGAGAAACGGATCGTGCGCATCTTCCGAAGGAACTTGAAAATCAATCGATAGACTGCTTTTCCGGAGCGTATTTTGACGGGCTGACCGTGATGCATGAAGGTGAGCGAGACGGAGACGACGTTGTGGTATATCGGGCAAAGGATGAAGATGATCTTCGCTGGTGGCAGCTCGAGCAGGTGTGTCGCTATATCCGCGAACCCGACCCGCTCGCGCAAAAGATCCGGCGCTTTACAGGGATCACGCCGAAGACGGCAAATGGACGTACACAGAGCGTAAAAACTATGATTATAACGCCATTGAAGACCCGAGGCTTTATGGCTTTGAATGTTTCCTGCGAGTATTGCGTTACGGTTTCCCACCCGACCGTTGGGAAAGAAAAGTGCGGGAGCATATCGCTCTGATGAACTACCGGTATCAAAAACCGCACTGGGACTATGACCGGAAGAAACTGTGTTTCATCGAGATAAGCGATTCCAAAGAACGTGACGGCGACGGGACGGAAGAGCCTGGACCGGGTTCTGTTATCAAGATAACGGATTAGATTAATTCCGGTTTGCCGGGATAAATGAAATGACGATAGACTGTTTGGCTGTTAATCACGATCAAAGGACCTGTCGGATCGCCGGCAGGCCCTTTGAACAGATACCGTATACGAAGCAGGGAAGGGGCAAAAGAAGTTCGACGAAAAAAACGCGTCTTCGCCCCTTGACAAAGGGCGCGGCGGTATACTATAATAGCATTCGTCCCGCGCGAAAAGTCCATGGTGACATAGCCAAGTGGTAAGGCAAGGGTCTGCAAAACCCTCATTCCCCGGTTCAAATCCGGGTGTCACCTCCAATGCAAAAGGCGCTTGCTTCGGCAAGCGCCTTTTGCGCGCCGCACTGCGTATCGAAGGGTGCAGATTCCCACTTGAAAACGGCGCGCGGCTCGTCTATACCATAATAAGGTATTGCGCCGTAGGCAAAGGAAAGGGGAGTGGCTTGATGACGACACTGGGGACCGCGGCGGTATCCGCCGTCCCGTTTACGCTTCTCCTGATCGGACTGGGACTGGCGGTTTTGACCGACACCTATACTAATCGGCTCCATAAAAAGATCCTGCTGCTCATTATGGTACTTGCCACCACGCTGATCGCGCAAAACGTCGCCGACTATCTGTTGGCATACACGCCCCATACCGTGTTGCGAACGGTTGCCTCTATATACGGCTATTCCATGCGTCCGGCGGATCTGGCAATGCTGGATATCAACGTGCCGGAGACCGACGGGATCGTGTTAGCGGTGCTGATTAAGCTGACGAACATGGTTGTTCCGATCTGTTTCACCGTTGACGGCGGCGGTGTTTATGGTGATGGCGAAGAGCCTTATCGGTGAGCACGCGAAGATGGGTCTTTCTCCCAAAGAGGTGCCGGAGCGGACCAACGAGGCGATCTGCCGCAACAACAAAAAAGTGTTCCCCACGGAAAAGCGGCAATTCTTTGGAACAAGTGGGCTCGCGCGGGTATCATTATTCCTGCAGGAGGCAGATAAGCTGCATTTAATCTATGAGAATATGGCATATCAAGTACTGATAGGTCACAGAAGTACGAAGCGGAGCGTCTTGAACTGAAAAACAAGATCAGCCGTTTTCGTAAAGATCTCGCCGAAGCCGATGCGCTCAAAATCGGTCAGCGGTCGTTCGTGAACGCGATCCGGCGGTTTCTGCAGGTGCAGACGCTCACAAGACCGTTATTGCAGGAACTGATTGACCACATCGACGTATTTGAGACGGAAGGCGTGGGCAAGAGCAGAGCGCAGCGGGTAGCGGTGTATTACCGCTTCGTCGGGTATATCGAGATACCCGAACTGCCGAAGCACAGGCACAACGTCAAAGCTGACACCCGTCAGGGCGTTTCGGTGGAGTATATCTCCTGCGCGCCGATCAAGGTCCGGTACGGCGACGACGGAGAAGAATGTGAGGAAGGAGGATAAACAAAAAGGAGCAGGCGAACCTGCTCCAATACATAGGGGTCAACCCCAACAACCATCACTTAAAAGCTGTTGCAATGCGTGAGTTTCTTTTATCCAAAAAGTCCATCTGTCGGTTAATCCAAAGGAAATACTCATCAACGTTTTTTGGCAGAGGATCTTCGGTAAAATCAGCATTCCCTATCCAAATATTAACCGAACTGTAATCCGCACTTACGCAATCTTGCAGAAAAAAATAATCAACGAATCCTTTGAAATCTATGAACAGATCAAAGAAGTCTTTGTCTCTCGCAAGCGTACTGCTGATCGGGCTTTCCTCGTTGATGTAATATCGCCGAATACACTCCAATGTCAAATCCCAGCGATCGCGAAGCTTTGGGTTTGTTCCTTTGGCTTGGTTGATACTTCCTGCGTGTTTTGGAAAGATCATCATTCCTCCGATCGTATACGATCTGTGCAGATAGTTTTCAACAAAGGATCTGTAATCGGGAAGAGCCTTTTTTACTTCATTCAGCATGTTGCGATACTTTTCATAGCGGAAGCTGACGATGATAGAGTCGCTGCCAAAGCGGAAATTCTTCCACGTTAAGTAGTTCGACCCTGTGCCACACTGCAACGCCATAGTCTCACCATTCGGCAGTTTTCTGCTCCAAATGGTTTGGTGATAGAGTTGGAGGCTTTTGCTCAACGAATCTGGATCACCACCGCCGCTTCCAAGACCGCCGTTATTCTTCCAGAAATCATCCCAAAAATGCGGCGTGTCAAGGGTAAAGTCGGTAGTGATATCAATTTTCACAATTACACCTCCAATCAATTTGGATTAAACCACAGAATACATTATAACACAAGTTGAATAAAAAAACGAGAGTCCATAACTCAAATCCGTTATGAACTCTCTAAATGGTGCGCGAGGCGGGACTTGAACC
>DBWU01000031.1:11213-19888 GCA_002309395.1 Oscillospiraceae bacterium UBA1230 | reverse complement strand
AGTCTGCCAATTCCACCACTCGCGCGAAGTGCGGTCGACTCAAAACGGAACCATCCCACCTCTCCGTTGGAGAAATGGTGCGAGTGGCGGGACTTGAACCCGCACGTCCTTACGAACACAAGCACCTCAAGCTTGCCTGTCTGCCTGTTCCAGCACACTCGCATAGTCCGCCCCTTGAGCAGAACGCCAGATTATTATACCATGTCACGGTAATTTGTCAAGTATTTGTTGCGGAAGTTTTTTACGCGTCACGATCTCGCGCCGTCCGCGGACGGGGAGCCACTTTCCGAGAAAATATCAGCGGTATCTCTGTGCCTATCAGTTGAAACGCACCACCAGACGCGCCAGACGGTAGACCGCGCTGACCAGGGCGGCGCCGCCCTTTCCGGGAATACAGATCAGCCGCAGGATGGTGCGGAAACGGAAGTGATCCGCCCACTTTGCGTCATAGGCGCGGCATGTCGCCCACAGATCCCCCAGATCCGTCTCGGATTGCTCCGTCCTGTTGAGACGCGCGAAGATCGCGGAAATACCGAACATGATAAACAGCTCGTGTACAAGGTAGTTGCGCTTACGCGTTTGAGGGATCTCATCCAGATGGTACGCCGTAAAGCACAGCTCTGTGGCCCGTAGCTGGTGGAGATAGCGGCGCTTCATAACGTCCTCCTGCACGCTCTGCCCGGCGCGTCCGATATAGTAGTGATAGAGGTCAGCGTCCATATAGTACAGCTTCTCCGCAAAGCGCAGATTGCCGTAGACCATATAGTTGTCCTCATAAAACGTATGTTTGGGCAGAACGATACCGCTTTTTCGCATAGTCTCCGTGCGGAAAGTGCAGGCGTGTATCATCAGGATCTGATCCATGCGAAACGGCCGCGTATCCTCCCACGTGAAGATGCGCCCTTTGGGCAGCGCGTTGGAAAAACGGATGGAGCGGTTTCCCTTTCCGTCGGCGTGGTCATAATAGTAGTTGGTCACCAGCAGATCCACGCCGCCCTGCTGCTCACACGATTCCAGCGTATCGAGAAACCGGGGAAAATCGCCGCTGACCCAGTCGTCGCTGTCCACGGATTTGAAGTACACGCCGGTGGCGTGACGCAAACCCTGGTTGATGCCCTCGCCGTGTCCGCCGTTCTCCTGATGGATCACTCTGACAACGTCGGGATAACGGGCGGCGTAGCTGTCGGCGATCTCGCCGGTGCGATCCGTGGAGCCGTCGTTGATGATGAGGATCTCCACCCGCTCTCCGCCGGTGAGCAGGCTGTCGATGCACTTTTCCATATAGTCCTGCGAATTATAGCAGGGAACGGTCACGGTCAAAAGTTTCATAGCGTATTTCTCCGTTCCTCCAAGCGTTTTGCCGCCTCCAGCGCCGCGGCGATCACCGCGTCCATATCGTAGTAGCGGTATGCGCCCAGCCGGCCGCCGAACAGTACGTTGGGTTCGCTTTGCGCCAACGCCCGGTACTTTTCATAGAGTGCGTTGTTCTTTTCATCGTTCACGGGATAGTACGGTTCGTCACCCGGACGCCATTCGGCGCTGTATTCCCGTGAGATCACCGTCTTGGGTTGCTGCCCGAATTCAAAATGTTTGTGCTCGATGATACGGGTATAGGGCGTTTCCCGATCGGTGTAGTTGACCACGGCGTTACCCTGATAGTTGGGCACGTCCAGTACCTCGGTCTCAAAGCGGACACTGCGGTATTGCAGGGGACCGTAGCAGTAGTTGAAGTAGCGGTCAACGGGGCCGGTGTAGATTACCTGCGGCGCCACAGCGTCCCAACGGGTTTTGTCCGTCAGATAGTCCGCGTTCAGTTCCACGTCAACGCCGCGCAGCATCGCCTTGACCATGTTGGTGTAGCCGCCGACGGGGATCCCTTGATACCGCGCGTTAAAGTAGTTGTTATCAAAGGTGAAACGCACCGGCAGACGCCGGATGATAAAAGCCGGAAGCTCCGTGCAGGGGCGACCCCACTGCTTTTCCGTGTAGCCTTTGACCAGCTTTTCGTAGATGTCCGTCCCCACCAGCGAGATGGCTTGTTCTTCCAGATTTTTCGGCTCGCTGATGCCGGAATCCCGCCGTTGCCGGGCGATCACGGTCTCCGCCTCCTGCGGTGTCACCACACCCCACATGCGGTTAAAGGTGTACATATTGAAGGGCAGGGAGTACAGCTCCCCCCCCGGTAATTGGCAACAGGCGCGTTGGTGTAGCGGTTAAACTCGGCAAACCGGTTCGCATAGTCCCAGACCGCCTTGTCGTTGGTGTGGAAGATGTGGGCGCCGTAGCGATGGACCTGGATCCCTTCCATTTCCTCGGTGTATACGTTGCCGCCTACGTGAGGGCGCCGGTCGATCACCAGAACCGACCTGCCGGCCTCGGTCAGATATTGGGCGGCGGCGGCGCCGAAAAGTCCCGCGCCAACGATCAATACGTCATAACCCATGGAAACTCCGCTCCTCTCCCACGGCGCCGGCGGCAAAACCGCACCGCCGATACGCCTGCTGGCAGTAGTTTGCACCATTATAACAAAAAAACCGCCTGCGGAAAAGCCCTGCAGGCGGTTTTTTTGCAAAAAACCTCAAAATATTAGCATCATTTGCCGTTTTTTTTGGTTGCCGTGAGTTTTATAGAGTGTAAAGTGCTTTTCATTTACACCTGCGCGTTTTCAACCGCCCCCCTTACTGTGCCGCGTGCTGGCGACCGGTATGGTCGATGGTGTAGTCGCCGGTATAGATGAGCTGGGAGATAGGCACCACCGTATAGCCCTCCTGCTGTAAAAACTCCAGAATGGCGGGCAGCGCCTCCGGCGTATGGAGCGCGGCGTTGTGGAACAGCACGATGCTGCCGCTTCCCACCTGGGAGGTGACGCGGCGATAGATGGTGTCCGCGTCGTAATCCTTCCAGTCCAGACTGTCCACGTCCCACTGGATGGGCTCCATCCCCAGAGAGCGGATAGCGGAGATCACGTGGTCGTCGTACTCGCCGTAGGGACAGCGGATCAGCGTGGGGGTTACGCCGGTGGCGGCGCAGATCTTCTCATTGGCGGCGGTGAGATCCGCCACGATGTCCGAGGCGGAGAGGGCGTTATAGTGATCGTGGTGCAGGGAATGGCTCATCACCTCGTGCCCCGCCTGCGCCAGCGCCTTGGCGGATTCCGGGTACTTCTCCGCCCAATCGCCTACCACGAAGAAGGTCGCCTTCACGCCGTAGCGCTCCAGAATGTCGATCAGAGTCTGGGTATCCTCGTTGCCCCACGCCGCGTCAAAGGAGATGGAACAGAGCTTATCGTCCCGCTCCACCGAATAGATGGGGAGCTGGCGCTGTGAAGCCACGACGCTGACCGAGCCCGGCAGGCTGACGGCGTAGAAGATACCGCCGGTCAAAAGGAGCGCCGCCAGCACCAGCAGGTGTTGCCGCCGCAAGAGGATCACACGGGGAAGGATTCGTTTCATGGAGGGACCGCCCTTTCTGCTTTTTTTGAAAACCTATGCGCCGGCGCCGCCGCTTATGCCCAAGAAAAAAGCGCATACTACGTAAGGAGGCGCGGCGGAAGAAAAGCAGGGCAAGATGCACGGTCTTTCTTGACGCGGAAGGAAAAATCAGTATAATAAGGATTATATTGGAAAAAGTATAGGCTTTTACGCGTGCGGCGTGATAAGACGGAAGGAAAGGACGGGGCATGGCCATGATCCACGAGGCGTATTTGCAGGGGACGGACCATCGGGCGTATGAGTATTTCGGCGCCCATCCCTGTCAGGGCGGCTGGCTGTTCCGGCTCTGGGCGCCCGGCGCCCGGCGCGTTCAGCTTACAGGGGATTTTAACGGCTGGCAGGGGCAGGATATGACCTGCTGTGACGGGGTATGGGAGCTGGCGGTGCCTGCCGCCGCCTACGACGCGTATAAGTATCTTGTCACCGGGGCGGACGGTAAGGTGCGCTGGAAGACAGACCCCTACGCGTTCCATACCCAGACCCGGCCGGAGACCTCCGGCAAGCTCTTTGATCTGGGCGGCTTTTCCTGGCATGACGGGGCGTGGCTTCGCCGCCGGGCGGAGCACCCCCTTCGCGACAGAAGGCTGAATATCTACGAGGTGCATCCGGGCTCCTGGCGCCGCTTTGCCGACGGGAACGCCTTTAACTACCGCCGGTTGGCGGACGAGCTGGCGGACTATGCCTGCGACATGGGGTACGACGCGGTGGAGCTCCTGCCGGTAACGGAGTATCCGCTGGACGACAGTTGGGGCTACCAGTGTACCGGCTATTTTGCCCCCACCAGCCGCTACGGTACGCCCCACGATTTCATGTATCTGGTGGACCGGCTTCATCGCGCCGGTCTTGCGGTGCTGCTGGACTGGGTACCTGCCCATTTCTGTAAGGACGAACACGGCTTGATCGAATTTGACGGCACGTGCCTATATGAATACAGCGATCCGCTTAAATGGGAACACAGCGACTGGGGCACCAGAGTGTTTGACTTCGGAAAGGGCGACGTGCGGAGCTTTTTGCTCTCCTCTGCGGTGTTCTGGCTCCGTGAGTTCCACGTGGACGGACTGCGGGTGGACGCGGTGGCGTCCATGCTGTATCTGGACTACGGGCGCACCGAGTGGCGCCCCAACTGCTGCGGGGGGCACGAGAATCTGGAGGCGATCGACTTTTTACGCCGTCTCAACGACACGGTACACGACGCCGCTCCCGGCGCGCTGACGGTGGCGGAGGAATCCACCGCCTGGCCGAAGGTGAGCCATCCCACCTCCGAGGGCGGTCTGGGGTTTGACATGAAGTGGAACATGGGTTGGATGAACGACGTGTGCCACTATCTCAAGATGGATCCCTTTTTCCGCCAGTACCACCATAAAGACGTGACCTTTTCCATGGTCTACGCGTTTTCCGAGCGGTTCATCCTCTCGATCAGCCACGACGAAGTGGTGCATATGAAAGGTTCGCTTCGCGGCAAAATGCCGGGCGACGAGTGGCAGCAGCTTGCTGCGGTGCGGAGCTTTTGCACCTATATGCTCTGTCATCCCGGCCGCAAGCTCATGTTCATGGGCGCGGAGCTGGGGCAGTGGCATGAGTGGGACTTCCGCGGACAGTTGGACTGGTACCTCCTGGACAACGAAGCGTGCCGCCGTACCCATGAATGCATCCGGGCTTTGAACCGGTTCTACCGCTCGCAAACGCCGCTGTGGGACGACGATGGAGATTGGGACGGGTTCCAGTGGCTGGTGGCGGACGATAATCGCAACAACGTGCTGGTGTTCCTGCGGCGCGACCGGCAGGGTCACGAGCTGATCTGCGCGGTGAATTTCGCGCCTCAACCGTGGGAGGGCTACCGTTTCGGCGTGCCGAAGGCGGCGGAATACGGTGAGGTGTTCAACACCGACGACGCCCTCTGGGGCGGCAGCGGCGTCGGGAACGGCGACCGCATTCCGGTGGAAAAGATCCCCTCCCACGGGCAACAGCAGTCGATCGCAGTAACCATTCCGCCTCTGGGGGCGGTGATCCTGCGGGGCAGGAAAAGAAAGAAAGGAAGGAACGCAACATGAAGAAAGAGTGTGTGGCCATGCTGCTGGCAGGCGGTCAGGGCAGTCGGCTCTACGTGTTGACCGGCGACATGGCAAAACCTGCCGTACCCTTTGGAGGCAAGTTCCGCATCATCGATTTTCCCCTTTCCAACTGCACCAACTCCGGCATCGATACGGTAGGCGTCCTGACCCAGTACCGTCCGCTGGAACTCAACAGTTATATCGGCAACGGTCAGCCATGGGAGCTGGACCGAGTGGACGGCGGCGTCCACATTCTGCCGCCGTACCAGAGCGCCACCGGCGCATCGTGGTATAAAGGCACCGCCAACGCCATCTATCAAAACATCGGCTTCGTGGACCTCTACGAGCCGGAATACGTGGCGGTGCTCTCCGGCGACCATATCTATAAAATGGACTATTCCGATATGCTTCGCTGTCATAAGGAATCCGGCGCCGCCTGCACCATCTCGGTGATGGAGGTGCCCTGGTCGGAGGCAAAACGGTTCGGCATCATGTCGGTAGATGAAGCGGATCGCGTGACCGCGTTTGCCGAAAAGCCGAAAGAGCCCAAGAGCAATCTGGCGTCTATGGGTATTTATATCTTCACCTGGGACAAACTCCGTCAGTATCTTATTGAGGACGAGGCGGACAGCGCGTCGGAGAACGATTTCGGCAAGAATATCATCCCTGCCATGCTCCATCGGGGCGAGATGATGACCGCCTATCGCTTTGAAGGCTACTGGAAAGACGTGGGTACGCTGGACTCACTGTGGGACGCCAATATGGATATGCTCCTGCCGGGTTCCGGCTTGAACCTGCTGGATAAGAGCTGGCCCATCTACGGGCGCAGTACCGTCTGTCCGCCCACCATGATCGGACCTGCAGCGGACGTGGGCAACAGCGCCATTGCCAAAGGCTGTACCATTAACGGCGAGGTGAAAAACAGCGTGGTCAGCATCGGCACGGTGGTCGGAGAAGGCGCTTCGGTGACGTATTCGGTCATCATGCCCGGCGCGGTGATCGAGCCGGGCGCCCAGGTGCATTATGCCATCGTGGGCGAGAACTGCCGGATCTCGTCGGGCGCCTCGGTAGGCGCGCCGCCGGAGACCGCCGCGGATCCCGACCAATGGGGCATCGCCGTGCTGGGTCCCGGCACCGTGGTGGCGCCGGGTCAGCAGGTGGCGGCAAAGACGATGCTGGATCGGCATCAGAACGGGGAGGTAAGAGCATGAACGGTATGCACGGGATCATCTTCTCCTATGAGAAAAAGACGGGTCTGCGCGAGCTGATCGAGCATCGCGTCCACGGCTCCATTCCCTTCGGCGGCGATTATCGCGTAGTGGACTTCATGCTCTCCAACATGGTCAACGCCGGTATTACCGACGTGGGCGTGATCATGCACGGTAAGTGCCAGAGTATGCTGGACCATCTGGGCAGCGGCAAAAGCTGGGACTTGAGCCGCCGCAAGGGCGGCTTGAAGCTCCTGCCTGCCTTCGCCTATACGGAGCATCGGGAAGGTGCCGGTCAGTTCCGGGGCAAGATGGAGGCGCTGGGCTGTGTTAAGGACTATTTGAGCCACATCCGTCAGGACCACGTAGTGCTGTGCGACAGTGATCTTGTGATCAATCTGCCGCTGGACGACGTGCTGTCGGAGCATCTGCGCACCGGCGCGGATATCACGGCGGTCTGCACCTCCCATCTGGGTGACAGCAGCGACACCTACTTCAAACTGGACGACGCCGGACGCATCGTGGATACGGTGCGTGACGTGCATACGCCGGTAGGCTACCGTTGCTTGAACATCTACGTAATGAGCACGGAGCTGCTGCTGCGCCTGGTGGAGGACTGCATGGCGCATAACGAGTACAGCTTCCGCGGCGCGGTACTGCAAAAGCGCGCCGCCACGCTCCGTATCGGCGGCTACGTGTGGGACGGTTATGCCGCCCGGATCAACACGATCCAGACGTATTTCCAGCGCAGCATGGAGCTTTTGCGCCCGGAAATGAGGGGCGAGCTGTTCTGCCCGGCGCGTCCCATCATCGGCAAGGTCAACGACGCGCCCTCCAGCTATATCGACCCCACCGGCGAGTGTGTCAACTCCCTTATTGCCGACGGGTGCGACATTCAGGGCACGGTGAAAAACTGCATCCTCTTCCGTGGCGTGCAGGTGGAAAAAGGTGCGGAGGTGCAAAACTGCATCCTCTTCAAAGGTACCACCGTCAAAAGCGGCGCGATACTGCGAAACGTGATCACCGATAAATACGTGACCATCAAGGAGAACGGTACGCTGATGGGGCATGAGAGCTATCCGCTGGTGATCGCCAGAAACAGCGAGGTGTAACCGTATGAATATTCTGTTTGCCGCCAGTGAAGCGGCGCCCTTTTGCAAGACCGGCGGTCTGGCGGACGTGGCAGGCAGTCTGCCCGTGGCGCTGGCGGAGAAGAAAAGCGACCGCGTGGCGGTCATATTGCCGCTCTACGGTGCCATCGGCGAGCCGTGGCGTTCCCGGATGACGTTTCGCAAATACGTGTACGTAGATCTGGCGTGGCGCCACGAGTACTGCGGACTCTTCTCCCTGTCGGAACAGGGCGTTACCTGGTATTTTCTGGATAACGAGCGGTATTTCTGCCGCGGGCAGTTTTACGGCGAGCCGGACGACGGTGAGCGGTTCGCCTTCTTCTGCCGCGCCGTGGCAGATTTCCTGCCGGATCTGGACGACAAGCCGGATATCGTCCACTGTAACGACTGGCAGACGGCGCTTTTGCCGGTGTATCTGAAAGACTACGCCTGCCGTATGGACTACTACCGCGGCATCCGCAGCGTTTACACGGTGCATAATATCGAATATCAGGGCTGGATGCATGAGAGCGCCGTGGAGGACGTGCTGGGTCTGGATCGCGGCTGGTGGGATACCGGCGTACTGCAAAAGGACGGGGCGGTGAACGTGATGCAGGCGGCGCTTTTGAGCGCCGACGCGGTCACCACCGTCAGCCCCACCTACGCGTGGGAACTGCGTGATCCCTTCCACGCCCACGGTCTGGAGCACGTGATCGCCGCCATCGGGGAGAAGATGACCGGCGTGCTCAACGGCATCGATATGAAGAGCTTCAATCCCTATACCGACGGCGCCCTTTGCGCCCGGTACAGCGCCGG
>DBWU01000031.1:8674-11161 GCA_002309395.1 Oscillospiraceae bacterium UBA1230 | reverse complement strand
GCGCCGGTGATCGCCATTGTGAGCCGTCTTGTGGGTCACAAGGGGATGGATCTGGTGTGCCAGGCGCTGGACGGCATGATGAACTGCGGCGCGCAGTTGGTGGTGCTGGGCATGGGCGAGGCGTGCTATGAGGACTTTTTCCGTGACGCCCAGCGCCGCTACGGCGGCCGCGTGGCGGCGTGCATTACGTATTCCGACGCGCTGGCGCGGCAGATCTACGGCGGCGCCGATCTCTATTTGATGCCCTCCCGCAGTGAGCCCTGCGGCTTGAGCCAGATGATCGCCATGCGGTACGGCACGGTGCCCATCGTGCGCCAGACCGGCGGTCTGAACGACTCTGTCCGCTCCTGTCAGGCGGGACAGCCGGACGGCACCGGCTTCGTTTTCGCCTCCTATAACGCCGCAGATCTTCTGCACGTGATCGGCGAGGCGTGCCGGGTGTACGGCACGGACTATTTCAAGGAAGTCCAGCAGCGCGGTATGCAGGAGGATTTCAGCTGGCGCCGCAGCGCCCGGATCTACCGCGATATCTATGCAAAACTGCCGGAGTAAGCGCCGGTGACCAACAGGAGGAACCCATGAATTACAGCAAAGACACTCTCAAAGAACGGATCGTACAAAAGCTGCGCCTGAACTACGGCTGTACCGAGTCCCAAGCCAGCGACGGCGAGATGATGAAAGCCTGCGCCATGGTACTGCGCGATATTATGGCGGATCACGGCGTGGAAACGCGCCAGCGCACGGCGGACGAGGGCGGCCGCATGGTACATTATATGTCGCTGGAGTTCCTGATGGGGCGCAGTTTGATGAAAAACGCCTACAATCTGGGCATTTTGCCTCAGTTGACGGACGCCATCGATTCTCTGGGCTTCAAAGCCGCCGACATTTTTGACATGGAGCCGGACGCGGGTCTGGGCAACGGCGGACTGGGTCGTCTGGCGGCGTGCTATCTGGACGGCTTGACCACGCTGGAGATCCCGGCGGCAGGCTATTCCATCTGCTACGAGCTGGGCATCTTCCGCCAGAAGATCGTGGAAGGTCAGCAGGTAGAACTGCCGGACGCGTGGAAAGGCCTGGGCGACGCGTGGCTGATGCCCAAACCCCAGGAGACGGAGGAGGTACACTTCGGCGGCAAGGTGCGCTCCCGCTGGGATAACGGGCACTTGATGGTGGTGCACGAGGACTACACCCGTGTGCTGGCGATCCCCTGCGACATGGAGATCGCCGGATACGGCACCGACCACGTGAATACGCTCCGTCTGTGGGACGCCAAGTCGCCCCGTCCGCTGGACATGGCGCTGTTCAACCGCGGCCAATATCTGCAGGCGGAGGAGGAGCGTACCATGGCGGACGCCATCTCCAAGGTACTCTACCCGGAGGACAACCACTACGAGGGCAAGTCTTTGCGCTTGAAACAGCAGTATTTCTTCGTCAGCGCCACCGTGCAGTCCATCACCCGCAAGCATATCGAGGTTTACGGCACGCTGAAGAATTTCCATGAAAAGAACGTCATCCAGATCAACGACACCCATCCGGCGCTGGTGATCCCGGAGCTGATGCGTATCCTCATTGACGACGCCGGCATGGACTGGGACACCGCGTGGGACATCACCAGCCACGCCGTGGCGTATACCAACCACACCGTGCTGGCGGAGGCGCTGGAGGTCTGGCCCCAGAGCCTGATGGAATCCCTGCTGCCCCGTGTGTGGCAGATCATCCGTGAGATCGCCCACCGCTATCAGGCGAAGATCGAGGCATACTATAACGACCCTGCCAAAACCGCGAAAATGGCGGTGGTGTGGGACGGTCACGTGCGCATGGCGAACCTGTGCATCGCCGGCGGCATGGCGGTCAACGGCGTCAGCGCCCTGCACTCGGACATTTTGCGCCGTGACGTGTTCCGCGAGGCGGCGCAGATGGAGCCGGAGAAGTTCAAAAACGTTACCAACGGCGTAGATCACCGCCGCTGGATCTCCCAGATCAACCCCGGTCTTGACGCGCTGTTGAAAGACGTCATCGGCGACGGGTGGCTGTTGCGCCCGTCCGAGCTTTCCCGGCTGGATGCGTATGCCTCCGATGCCTCGGTGCTCTCCCGTCTCGAGCAGATCAAAGGGGAGAATAAGGCGCGCTTCGCCCGTTGGGCAAAGCGCCATCAAGGCGTGGCGCTCAATACCGACGCGGTGTTTGACGTGCAGGTCAAGCGGCTTCACGAGTATAAGCGTCAGCTTTTGAACGTTCTCCACGTGATCGCCCTGTACCACCAGCTTCAGGACGATCCCAATATGGATCTTCGCCCCCATACCTTCCTCTTTGGCGCCAAGGCGGCGCCGGGGTATCACGTGGCGAAGCGGATCATCCAGCTTATCAATTCCGTGGCGAGCCAGATCAACGCCGACCCGCTCTGCCGGGACCGTTTGCAGGTGGTATTTCTGGAGAATTACTGCGTATCCATGGCGGAAATGCTGATGCCCGCCAGCGAGGTGAGCC
>DBWU01000031.1:6402-8661 GCA_002309395.1 Oscillospiraceae bacterium UBA1230 | reverse complement strand
ATGAAGTTCATGATGAACGGCGCGGTGACGGTGGGCACGCTGGACGGCGCCAACGTGGAGATGCATCAGGTCTTGGGCGACGAGAATATGTTCCTGTTCGGTCTGAAAGCGGACGAGGCGGCGCACCTGCGTGAGAATTACGATCCGGCGCTTCTCTATGAGCGCGATCCCATGCTCCGCCGCACGGTGGATCAGCTCAAATGGGGCTTCTCGGACGGCAACAGCTACGAGGATCTGTGGCAAAGACTCCTCTTCGCTACCGACGCGCCGGCGGATCAGTACTTGCTGCTGGCGGATTTCCCCGGCTATTGCGACGCGGAGCGCCGCGCCATGGCGGCGTACGGCGACCGGGCGCGGTGGAACGCCATGAGCCTCCACAATATCGCCCGCAGCGGCATCTTCGCCGCCGACCGCGCCGTGGCGGAATACGCGGAGAACATCTGGCACGTGCCGTATAAGAAGTGATAGAATCGGCATTTTCTGGAAACACTCTATATAATTTACGGCGAAAACCGCCGAACGTGAAAGGAGAAATACCATGGAACTGAAAGGCAGTAAGACCGAGCAGAATCTTCGTGACGCATTTGCCGGCGAGACCCAGGCGCGCAGTAAGTACGACTATTTCGCGTCCGTAGCGAAGAAAGAGGGCTATGAGCAGATCGCGGCGATCTTCCAGGCAACCGCCAACAACGAGAAGGAACACGCCAAGCTGTGGTTCAAGGCGTTGCAGGGCATTGGCACCACGCCGGAGAACCTGTCGTCTGCCGCCGCCGGCGAGAACTTCGAGTGGACGGATATGTACGACCGGTTCGCCAAAGAGGCAGAGGAGGAAGGCTTCCACCAGTTGGCGGAGCAGTTCCGCGGCGTGGCGGCCATCGAGAAGTCCCACGAGGAGCGGTATCGCGCGCTTTTGAGCAACATCGAAATGCAGAAGGTGTTTGAAAAGAGCGAGGAGACCATGTGGGAGTGCCGCAACTGCGGACATCTGGTCATGGGCAAGAAAGCACCGGAGGTCTGCCCCGTGTGCAACCATCCCCAGAGCTATTTCGAAGTCCGTAAGGAAAACTATTGAGCCAAAGAGCAAGGGCGGAGAGACATCACTCTCCGCCCTTACCTGTAGGGAGAAAACCGTTTATGGATATCATAGAGGAAATTCGCGCCTTTGCGCCCCTTTGCCCCCAGGAGGAGCGGGACAAGGCGGCGATGCTGGCGTTTCTGCACGGGAATGACGACGCCTTTGACCGCACCAATCTGACCGCCCATATGACGGCGTCGGCGTGGATCGTCAGCCCCGACCGCCGCCGCGTGGCGATGTGCTGGCACAATCTCTATCGCAGCTGGTCGTGGATCGGCGGCCATGCCGACGGGGAGCGGGATCTGCTGGCGGTGGCGATGCGTGAGGCGGCGGAGGAAACGGGTCTTACCACCGTGCCGTTGCGGCAGGAGATCTTCTCACTGGAAAACCTTACGGTGGAAGGGCACGTTAAGCGCGGCGTCTACGTTCCCGGCCACGTCCATATGAACGTGACGTATCTTTTGGCGGCGCAGGAAACGGCGCTTCGCCCCAAGGAGGACGAGAACAGCGCCGTGGCGTGGATGACGCCGGAGGAGGCGCTGGAAGCGTCCACAGAGCCGTGGATGGTGGAGCGCGTCTACCGCAAGCTCATAGAGCGCGCCGCGCCATATATGGAATAAGACCGCAAAAAAAACTCCGATGCGTTGCATCGGAGTTTTTTTCAGATAGCTTGCGGAGTGTTATCCCACGTACTGCATACCGGAACCCTCGGTCACCACCGCGTCTGCGGTGAGGGATTCCATCCACGCGTTGTAGTCGGCACTGCGCTTGGTGCTTCTCACCTGTACCATCCAATAGGGATCGTTTTGCCTCGCGAAGTATATCACGTGGTAGCCGGTATAACTGCCGTCGTTGTATACGATGCCGGTATCGCCCGGTTGACGGCTCTCATCGAAGATCCAGTCGTTGAACTCGGTGACCATCTGGTTCTTGTAGATCTGCTCATAGAGTCCGCCGTTGGTGTTGGAGCCGGNNCCGGTGTCATCGCTCAACTCGTTGGCGAGGGCGGCAAAGGAATCCTCGGTAGCGTCGCCGTCTTTCCACTGCTGCAACGCGTCCTCGGCTTTTTTCTTCGCTTCCTCGTCCAGCGCCGCCAGATCGTCCTCATAGGTCTCCGACTCGCTGTCCAGATCGCTGGAATCCACCATAAAGAGGATGTGGCGCACGTCCACGGTGTTGTAGTC
>DBWU01000031.1:0-6369 GCA_002309395.1 Oscillospiraceae bacterium UBA1230 | reverse complement strand
TGTCGCTTTCCACCAAACCGGCTTCGCCCTCGGTGCGCGCGCTGTCAAACACCCAGTTGCTCAAATCGGTATCGCTGTGGGTGGAAGCGTCCATGCTGCTGTAATTGCCGATCTCGTAATCCTCGGCGATATCGGCCAGCGCCTCGCCCTGTTCCAGCCGTGCCAGCGCCTCGTCAGCGGCGGTCTTGGCGGCCTCCTTGGCGGCGGTCTGCTCCTCCTCGGTGGGTTCCACGGTGTTGCCCTCTTCGTCGGTGGTGGAAGAAGCGGTGGCGCGGAAGGAGATATACTCATAAGCGGCGGTATCGAAATCGTCCTTATGCTCGGCGTAGTACGCCTCCAGATCCTCCTCGGAATAGACCAGCTTATCCCGATAGTCATTGGAGTAGTAGTTCGCCAGCACAGCGTCGGAGAGCATGCCTTTGAACACGGACATGGTCATGTTACCGCCAAAGAGCATCTTGAGATATTCCGCGGTGGTATAGCCGTACTGCTTGGCGTACGTTTCCACCAGATCCACCGTTTCGTTGACCTCGTTCTTCATCTCGTCGGTCATGGTGAACTTGTCCTTCTTCGCCGCCTGCACCAGCTTGGTCACCTGCAGGAGATTCTCCTTGGCGGTGTTCTTCAGGTAGGTGTCCCACGTCATGTTCTCTTCTACGCCCAGTACCATCTTTGCCGTGTCATTAAGCTCGGTGGTGGAGAGATTGACGGCGGTGCCGCTGTCGGTGCTCAGGCCCATCCAACTGGCATAGTCGGAATTGAGCAGGGAATGATAGGTGTTGTAGTAGTAGTAATCCACCTGCGCGGAAGTATACTTCACACCGTCCACCGTCAACGCGGTGGCACTGCGCTGCAGGATATTGGAGTTCCAAACCAACAGCGCCGCAGCGATCACCACGAAAGCAATGGCAATGCCGCCATAAAGCCAGTTGGAGCGGCGCTGCTGGCGCTTCTCCTCCGCCTCGCGCACTTGCTTGGGATCGGGGATCCCCTGTTCGGCTCTGTCCTGCCGGATCTTCTTTTCTCTTGATGCACTCATGTTGTCAGTCCTCTCAACGTTGGCGGCGCCACGCCGCCAATATATAAAGTTACCCGATAATTATACAGGAGTCTTTCCGATTTCGCAAGAGTAAAAAGCGGCATTTTCTGCATTTTTTGCCGTATTAGAGAAAGACGCACCGCTTTCCGGCGCGTTTTGCGGTAAGACCGATCTGCGGAACAAGACGCAGGGGAAAGTGATCGGCGCGGAGCGTTGGCGCGGTGTGAGGGGCATGACGGATAACGGCTGTAAAGCATATGTGCTTTACAGCCGTTATTTTACAACACCTTTAGATTACCCCGGGTGGCGGCGGTATGAGCCAAGTTATAACCTGCACCATCTCCGCAGGTGGGTTGTCTCCAGCGTGCTTTACTGCTTCCAACGTCCGGCCGCAAACGGCGGTCGGGAGGCCTGCAAACCGCATACTGATCCGACATCCCCTATAACCAAATGTGAGGATAAAAAAGGCTCATCGCGCGCCGCCCTGGGGGACGCACGGAAGGCGTCCACCCATAGTGTAGCAGAGCCGCGGGAAAAAAGAAAGAGCTTTTTGTCAAACGCCGTCAGGAATTTTCTTCCTCATCGTCCAGGATCTGTTCCATGAAAAAGTCGTAGACCCGGTCGAGTTCTTCCTCGTCGTCCAGCGTAACGAGAAACTCCTCGCCGTTCTCCGTCACGCTTTTGAGGATCACCAGACCGTAATCCTCACTGTCCTCATCCTCCACCTCGGCGGGGAAGAACGCCATATAGGTCTGGCCGTTTAGCTCCAGTGCATCCACGTATTCCAGCTCGATATCGTTGCCGTCTTCATCGGTGATGGTAATAAAATTCGGGCCGAACTGATCGTCCATAGTCGTTGCCTCCTTATCGTGTATGTACGGTATCATATCCTATTTTTACTGAAAAAGCAACACCCCATCGAGTGCTGTTTTTGGAAAAAGAGGCATAAAAAGGCGACTCATACGGGTAGAATTCTCGCAGAACCGGCGGATTTCATCACCTGACAGCGCGAATCGGCACGGGAAACGCCTTGACAGGGGTGGTAAAATAAAGAGTAACATGGTATATTTTGACCGATGATAAGGGATTCTGCGGCGCCACGCGCCGCGCACGAAACGCAAAGGAGGTGCCTTGTGGAAAGCGGAAAGAAACGCGCCGACACGCCGAGCGGCAAAGCGCCGCGCGGGAAGAAGATCGGCAGGAAAGTGCTGTTCTGGCTTGGCACGGTCTGTTTGGTAGCTGTCATGACAGCGGTGATCTTCGCCGGCATTTTCATGGCGTACGTGAATCATTCTCTGCGCGGACACGTGGAGGTGGACGTATCCGCCTATGACGCGTCGGTGTCCACCGAGCTTTACTATAAGGATCGCCAGACGGATGAATTCGTCATGTATCAGACCCTGTTTCTGGATTCGGAGAACCGCATTTGGGTGAAGCTGGATGAGATCCCCCGGTATCTGCAGCAGGCGGCGATCGCCATTGAGGATAAGCGGTTTGAGACGCACAAAGGTGTGGACTGGATCCGCACCATCGGCGCCATCCGCTATACGCTGGCCGGCAATTCGGTGCAGGGCGGTTCCACCATCACCCAGCAGATGCTCAAAAACGCCACCGGCGACGATGAGAACACCGTCAAGCGCAAGGTAGTGGAGATCTACCGCGCCCTGCAATTTGAAAAGGAACACGACAAGGATGAGATCCTGGAGATGTATCTGAATCTCATCTATATGGGCGAGTCCTGCTACGGCGTGCAGACGGCGGCGGACACGTATTTCGGCAAGAGCGTTTCCGATCTGACGCTGGCGGAGTGCGCCAGTTTGATCGCCATTACCAACAACCCCTCCATGTACGATCCACTCATCAGCGACTGGACCCGTGCCAACAACCGCGCCCGTCAGGGCGACGTGCTGGACGCCATGCTGGAGCAGGGTAAGATCGATCAGGTCGCGTATGATGCGGCGATGCGGGAGGAAGTGGTCTTCTCCGACGGCTATACGATTTTAGGCAACTACACGGGCGAAACGCCTGCCGAGTCGGGACAGTCAGAGCCGGAAGAGCAGGCGGCGCACGCCAACAACTCCTATTTCACCGATCAGGTGATCGACGACGTGATCGAGGCGCTGTGCAAAAAATACGGGTATGACAGGAAAACGGCGGAGCTGAAGGTATTCGGCGGCTGTAAGATCTATACCACCCAGAACTATGACTACCAGCGCATCTGCCAGGAGGTGTTTGAAAACACGTCCTACGCCGGTTATACCGATTCCGGCGGCGCGGCGTTGCAAGCGGCGATCACGCTGGTAGATCCCTTCACCGGCGAAGTGCTGGCGATGGTAGGCGGCACCGGCGTCAAGGCGGGCGACCGTGTCTGGAACTGGGCAACGGCCACGCGGCAGTGCGGTTCCGCCATCAAACCTCTGTCTACCTACGGTCCGGCGCTGGATGACGGCACCATTACCGCCGCCTCGGTGATCGACGACTATCCCATATTGCTCAACGGCAGGGCGTATCCCAACAACGCCAGCGGATCCTACGGCGGATTGACCACGGTGCAGCAGGCGGTGGCGCGTTCGCTGAACACCTGCGCCGTCCACGTGAATCTTGCCTACGGTACCACGAAATCCTATAACTTTATGACGGAGAAGCTGGGTTTCACCACGCTCACCGTCACCGACTCCCAGCAGGTGGGCAATATGGCACTGGGCGGATTGAGTGAAGGCGTTACCACCGAGCAGATGGCGGCGGCGTACGGCGCGTTCATCAACGACGGGATCTATACCAAGCCCTACACCTTCTACCGTGTGGAGGACGCCAACGGGAAGGTACTGCTGGAGAACGAGATCAAGTCCAACGTGGCGATGAAATCCACCACGGCGTACCTGATGCGTGAACTGCTTCGTGGCGTCATGGGCGCCACCGGCGCGGAGGCCAATTTCTCCGGCATGACCATCGGCGGTAAGACCGGTACTACCAATGACGAGCGTGACCGCTATTTCGTGGGCATCACACCCTACTATTCCGCGGCGGTCTGGTGCGGCTACGAGTCCAACGAGCAGATCCGCGTTTCCGGCAACCCCTCCGCCAATCTGTGGCGTCAGGTGATGAGCCGGATCCATCAGAATCTGGATAATACCGGGTTCCACGATACCACGGGACTGACCACGGTGCACGTTTGCGCCGACAGCGGTATGCTGGCGACCGAGGCGTGTACCCACGATCTGCGGGGCAACCGCACCCGCAGTGTGCTGGTGGCGGCGGACACGGCGCCTACCGAGTTCTGTACCATGCATAAAGAGGTAAAATACTGCACCACGGGCAAGCATATCGCCACGGAATACTGTCCGGCAAGCGAGGTGAAAGAAGGCGCGGTCCTGGATTACAACCGCCAGCTTCTGGAACGGGGCGGCCAGTCGGAGAATGGGGGCCCCCTCTATATCGAGGCGCCGGATAACCAGTATCTCCTTAAGCTGATCACCGGCACGCAGGAAGACGATACGCTGCTTTGCCCCGTGCACCGCAAGGCAACCTCCCAGAAGCCGTCCGGCGTGGAGATCGTGTTTATCGATCCCGTTACCGGCGCGGCGACGGTACCGGCTTCCGGGGCGACGGTGAGTATGAAAAACGGTCAAACGGCGTCCTTCCGCTGCCAGTGGAAGCTCTCCTCCGCCGGCGGAACACAGCTTCCGGTATCGGAAACCATCAAGAGCTATCAGTGGAGTGTCAGCGATCCGGGTGTGGCGTGGCTGGAAAATGATACCGCCGCCACCTGCAAACTCAAGGGGCTCAAAGAAGGCTCCGTCACGCTGGCTTTGACCGTCAGGAGCGACGCGAACGCGGAGTATATCGCCACAGTCAAGGTGAACGTGGATCCTTAACGGATCCGCCGCGCCGGAACGTCCGGCATAACGAAAAAAACGGGGGACTGCCGCAGTTTTATCAGCACTGCCGCAGTCCCTTGTTGCCGTTACGGTTCTATTTTTACAAAACGGGGTCCCCGATATCCGTCGCGTTCCACGGTCTCATGCCACATCGCCGCCGGACGCACCCATACGCCGCCCTCGCCGTATAAGGCCTGATATACCACCATCTCCTCGCCGGTCTCGCTGTGGCGCGCCGTGCAGATAAGGTAGTATTCGCCGCCTTTAAAATGGCGATAGCGCCCGGGCGTAAATTCCGCCATAGCCACGCCTCCTTCCTGCTTCGATCATACCACGGCGGAGGAAAAAAGAAAAGGGCTTTGCGTTTTGGCGCGATTTGCATTATAATCCTGTCAGGCACAGAAGGAGGCGGCGCACGTGATTCTATCCACCTTATGCTATCTGGAAAACGAACGGGGCGACTATCTCATGCTCCACCGCACCCGGAAGGAACAGGACGCCAACCGTGACAAGTGGATCGGCGTAGGCGGTAAGTTCGAGCCGGGAGAGACCCCGGAGGAATGCCTCTTGCGCGAGGTGGAGGAGGAAACGGGGCTGCGTCTGACCTCCTACCGCCGGCGCGGCATCGTTACCTTCGTCAGCGATCGGTGGGATACCGAGTATATGCACCTTTTTACCGCCACCGGCTGGACGGGTACGCTCCACCGCTGTAACGAGGGTGAGCTGGCGTGGGTCGCCAAGGACAAGCTGGCGTCCCTGCCCCAGTGGGAGGGCGACCGCATCTTTTTGCGCCTTTTGGCGCAGGAAGCGCCCTTTTTCTCCCTCAAACTGTGCTATCAGGGTCAAACGCTGGTGCACGCGGCGCTCAACGGCGTGGCGCTGGGGCTGTAAAAGCCGGTTTTATTCGCAAAATCGTGAGGACGGTCGAGACAAAATTCGACCGTCCTTTATAGTCAAAACGACGAAAAAGTCCATCCGACATGTACGCTTTGGCAAAAAACACAAAAATCGGTTGACAATCGGCGGCAAGATTGATACTATATACACAGTTATGCGGCTTGTTTTTCCCGTCCCTTGGGGCGTGAAAATATAATTCTGAAAAGAGGAGATCAGAAAGATGAAAAAGTTTCTTGCATTGATGCTTGTTCTCGTCATGGCTCTGGCCCTCGTCGCTTGCGGCGGCGGCAAGACCAATGAAGAGGGCGGCGAAGCCACCGAGACCGGTTCGGTCTATTGGCTCAACTTCAAGCCCGAGCTGGACGAGGCGGCACAGAAGCTGGCTGGCATGTACACCGAAAAGACCGGCGTGGCCGTTAAGGTCGTTACCGCGGCTTCCGGTACTTATGGCCAGACGCTGACGGCGGAAATGGATAAGTCCGCCGCACCCACCATGTTCGTCATCACCAACGCCAGCATGGACGATGAGTGGGGCGACTACGCGATGGATCTGAC
>DBWU01000075.1:3287-38720 GCA_002309395.1 Oscillospiraceae bacterium UBA1230 | reverse complement strand
GTACACGCCCCCACCGCCTCGCGGCGGAACAGGCTTATTATACGGTCTCCCTTGCCCCCTTGTCAAGCACTTTTTTACCCTTTTTTGAAAAAATTTTATACGGCGCGATTTATGCTGCTTTTTTCCGTCTTTACTAATATCCCCGTCCGCGCGTGCTGATCTCGCTCCACAGGATCGGACCCACCACGCCGTTTGGCTCAAATCCCAACTGCCCCTGCAGGGCTTTGACCGCCTGTTCCGTGGCTTCATCAAAGACGCCGGTAACGGGAACGTCCGGGATCGCCGGATCTGTTCTGGCGATAGCGCGCAGGTTGGTTTGCAACCTTGTAACGTAGGCGTTCACGTCGCCGCGCACCAAAAAGCGCCCCGGATAGATCTCGCCTAAATACGTCCGATAGTCTGTCGGCAGATCCAATACCGCGTCACGATACACGCGCTGGAGTTCGTTCCAGGTATCGCGTCCTACGATACCGTCCACCTGCAAGCCGTACTTATTCTGAAACGTCAGCACCGCGTCATAGGTCTCCTGCCCGAATTCGCCGGTGATGGAGATGGGCGGCAGATCCGGCAGGAAGTAGCCCAGAAACGCCAGATAGTACTGCACGATTCGCACGGCGATACCGCTGTCGCCGCGCCGGAGGATCCGGGGATACATCTGCTCCGCCTCGCTGAAGCTGATCCCCTCGCTGGTCAGCTCCGAAAGGCGTTTGACGCCGTTATAGATCTCCTTGACCTTATACCAGGTTGCCTTCCCCACCACGCCGTCCACCGCCAGGTTGAAGATCTCCTGGAACCGTATCACCGCCTGCTCTGTGGGCACGTCGAACACGGCGGTGACCGCCGGGATGACCGGGATCGCCGGAAAGTTCTTCCCGATGCGGTTGAGCTCCAGCTGGAGCTGGCGCACCTCCTCACCGAAGGAACCGCGGCGCAGCGGTACGCCCGGATAGGACGGCACGTTTACGCCTACCTGCGCGTTGGAAACGATGTCGATATCCTCTCCGTAATAGTACTGCAATATCTCATACGGAGAGAGTCCCTGCCGTGCCAGATCTACCGTGCCCCATTGGGACAGTCCGTTGCACTGGGAGCGAACACCGTCGCAAAACTGGGCAAACAGCGGCTCCACACGCCCCTGCCGCACGATATAGTTGTTAAAGATCTCGCCGACGATCTGCCCCACGTTTTCAAACACCTCGCCGCCGTCGGTATACGCCTGATCGTACTGGGTGGTGTTGGTGATGTCGAAATCATAGCCGCGACTGCGGTAATACTCCGTATAGACGCGGTTCAGGGCGTAGGATGTCTGCGCCAATACGTTGGCACGGATGGCGTTTTCCGGCCAGGTGGGATAGATCTCGCTGGACGCCACGTTGCGGATGTAGTCGGCAAAGGGCACGGTGACGTTTTCCGCCGGCGCGTCCGGCAATCCCAGATGTACCACGATGCTCTCCGGCACGATGGGTAACGACATATTCTCTCCTCCTTAACGCACCATAGGCTCCAGCGCCACAGGCAGAATGGTCTCGATACCGTTATAGATCTCCACGTTACTAAGGCGCAGCGGAAGATAGCCGGCATGATACACCGAAACCTGATACACCGTTCCGCTGGTACCTGCCGTCAACTCGTTGAGGGACGCGCCGGTCGCCTGCGCCGGAAGCACCATACCGCCTGCAATGCCGGACAGATCCGTCATGCGGCTGTAGAGAATGCGTCGCACACCGTTGAACACGCGGCTGACCTCCACCTGCGCGCCCGGCACGGGAAACGTGCCGCGTGCCGTGGATACCTGCACGCGCAGCGTACCGCGCCCGGGATTCTCCTCGATAAAACGCCGGTAGCTCTCCCCTGCGGCGGCGGAAAGCGTCGTTGCGTTCTGCTCCATAAAACTCGCCCCTTTTCCCGTTTTGCCATTCTATGACGGCATTGCCCCGGCGGTGCGAAAAAAGGCTGTACCTTCCGCGGCGGCCGTGGTATAATAACCGCGGCATACCCGTCATACCTTATTGTTAAAACCGCAGTCAGGAGAAAAAGCCGTGGAATGGTCTGTCGCGTTTTTCTTTAACAGTATCCTGTTCGGTTTCGGTCTCGCCATGGACGCGTTTTCCGTCTCCATGGCGAACGGGCTGAACGAACCGAATATGCCGCCGCGCCGTATGTGCCGGGTCGCCGGAACGTTCGCCGCGTTCCAGATCGTCATGCCGCTTCTGGGTTGGCTAGGCGTACACACGATCGCCGCCGCTTTTTCCGCCGTCCACCGGTTTATCCCGTGGATCGCGTTCTTTCTGCTTTCGTGGATCGGCGGCAAAATGCTGTGGGAAGGTCTGCGCCGAAAGGCGGAGGACAGCGTGCCGGCGGCAGGCTGGCGTGCGCTGCTGGTGCAGGGCGTCGCCACCTCTATCGACGCGCTCTCCGTGGGTTTCACCATCGCCGATTATCATGCCGCCGCCGCTTTGACCGAATCGCTGATCATCGGCGCGGTGACCTTCGCCGTGTGTATGGCGGGCCTCGTCATCGGAAAGCGGTTCGGCACGGTGCTCTCCGGCAAAGCCACCTTGCTGGGCGGTGTGATCCTCATTGCCATCGGCGCGGAGATCCTGTTGAGCAATCTCCTCGGCGCATAAGACCGCAGCGAATAAACGCACCCTCTCGCGGCGCTCGCGAGAGGGTGCGTGTTTTTATCCTGTGCTATTCGTCTTTTCCGCTCAAATCCACCGCGTGGCGGATAAAGCTCATGGGCGGCGCCTGGCAGGGCAGCGTCATGCTAAACGGTTGTTGCGGCGTTCGGATCTCGGCGCAGGAAACGCCGTCCATATCCTGTAAATCCTTCACTGTAAAGGAGATCGGCTTTACGCCGGGTCCCACCAATTCCACCGTATCGCCGACGGAGAACTTATTTCGCAGTGACAAAACGGCTCTGCCCGATTCGTCGCAGGATTCCACCACGGCACAGATCTGCCATGCGCGGATATAGCGGGAATTCTGATAATACTGCCCCGGCTGACCGTAGTAAAACCCTGTGGAGTAGTGCCTGTGGCTTACGTGCTCCACCTCGTCACGCCAGACGGGGTCCGCCGGTCTGCCGGCAAACGCGTCGTCGATCGCGTGGCGATAGGCGCCGGTGACGATGGCGGCGTAGTAGGCGGATTTGGCGCGTCCTTCGATCTTCAAACAATCCACGCCTGCTTCCATCAAATCATCGATATGGTCGATCATGCACATATCACGGGAGTTGAGGATATAGGTCCCCTTTTCATCCTCAAAGACCGGGAAGTATTCGCCCGGCCGCTTTTCCTCCATCAGCGCGTACTGATAACGGCACGGCTGGGCGCACGCGCCCCGGTTGCTGTCGCGCCCCGTCATGTAGTTGGACAAGAGACAGCGCCCCGAGTAGCTCACGCACATCGCGCCGTGAGCAAAGGCTTCCAGCTCCAGCGCCGGCGGCGTATCGCGGCGGATGGCGCGGATCTCCTCCAGACTCAATTCCCGTGCCAGTACCACGCAGGCGGCGCCCAGATCGTACCATGCCGACGCGGCGGCGGCGTTTGCCACCGACTGCTGGGTGGAGATGTGGCGCCGGCAGCGGGGCGCGTATTTCCCCGCCAGCGTGAATACGCCCAGATCCGCTGTGATCAGCGCGTCCACCCCCGCGTCGTTCAATCGCTCCAAATGCGTCGGAAGCCGTAAAAGCTCGTCCCCTCTGGGCATGGTATTCACAGCGGCGTGTACCTGAACGCCCCGGCTGTGGGCATACGCCACCGCCTCCGGCAATTCCTCATCGGTAAAATTTCCGGCAAAGGACCGCATACCAAATGCGGTACCCGCAAGGTATACCGCATCGGCGCCGTACGCGACGGCCATTTTCAGTTTTTCCATATCGCCGGCAGGCGCCAGCAGCTTCGGTTTCTTCCGTTCCATCAGTCCGCGTCGTAGGGGTGCGTCTCGGCAAAGTAGCTGAAGTCCGCGTCGTTGGTAAAGAAGTAGCTCACGCCCTCATAGGCGTACCAGTACCAATAGTTGGTGCGGTTGGGATGCACCGCCGCCTCCAGCGACTTCATGCTGGGACTGCAAATAGGCGCCACCGGCAGTCCGGCGTAACGGTAGGTGTTATACGGACTGTCGATCTCCATGTCATCGTAGCTGATGTGGAAGGTATTGGTCTTTTTGATATAGTTGATGGTGGAGTCGAGCTGCAGCTTCCAGCCGGAACCGAGCCGGTTATAGATGACCGAGGAGAAGTCCGCGTAATCGTCGTTCACGCCGGATTCCTTCTCCACCAGCGAAGCGATGATCACCAACTCCTCCAGCGAATAGGGGGCGTTGTCGATATCCTCCGCCAGCTCCTCTGCATGCTTTTTAAAGTTGGCAAGCATCCGCCCGATAGCGGCGGCAGGATCCTCGTTCTGGTAGAACTCGTACGTGTCCGGGAAGAGATATCCCTCCACGCGGTTCACGTTGCCTTTGAGCGATTCCTGCAGGAAAGGATACTCCGGGTAGTCTGCATTGGCGGCGGCATTCTCCAGACGGGAGCGGAGCGACACGCCGTTTTCCACCAGAATGTCAAAGACCTCCTCCACCGTCAAACCCTCCTGAATGGTAACGGTGACCGTTTCAGTGGATTGATAGCTGTGCATCCCCCGGATCAGCGCCCGGTAATCCATATCGGAATTGAGGGTATGGGCACCGGGGTCGATCAGCTCGTCGGCGTGCAGAAAGCCGCTGACAAAGCAGAAAAAACCTTTATAGTTGATAAGACCCGCGTCCTTCAGCTTGGAAGCGATGGAGGAGATGCTCTCGTTTTCCTCCACCTCCACCACGGCCTCCACCGGCGCCTTGTTCAGTGAGCAAAGGTCGTTCAATAGGAGCCAACCCGTTCCTGCCAGCAGGACGGATATCAGCCCCACGCAGGCGAGGTACAACCCCAGCGGAAACTTTTTCTTGCGCCGCCGGGACGCCGTGCCGCCGGTGCGCTCCTGCGCGCGGCGCACGTCGTTAGCATCCCACCGGGCGGTATGCTCCGAATTGTGAGCGGATCGATTGGCCATAATCCTCTTTCCTTTCCGTCGGACGATCTCTTTTTTGCCGGACAAGATACGCCCGGCGCTGCGCCAGCATAGAATAGCACAGTCAAATATGAAACGAGGTGGAAGGTATGTGTTTTAACAACTGCAACAGCAACTACATCTGGCTCATTATCATCATCGTTCTGATACTTCTGCTGGCAGGCAACGGCTGCGGCTGCGGCTGCAGCAACTGCANNCTGCGGCTGCAACAGCGATGAGAACGGCGCGTTCAGCCGGTAACGTACCTACGCACGGGGCGCGAACGCGCCCCTCTTTTTTTATTGCGGCAGCAGATCGGAAAGATGCCGCAGGACCTCCCGGTGGATCTCCTCCACCGTACGGATCGCGCCGCCCTCGGCGCAATCGATCCGCGTCCAGCCGCACCGCCGCGTCACGTAGGCGGCGTTATCCCGGCACTGCCGCAGATACGCCGCGTCCTGCTCGTGGATATCGGCATGGGTATGGGTATCCTTTTCCCTCCGGCGCATCATCTGCTCCGTCAGCTCCGTGGGCATGTCCAGATACAGCACGCGATCCGGTGCCGGCAGACCCAGCAGACGGTATTCGTAGTCAAAGAGCCAGTCTAAAAACGCGTCCCGCTCCGCCGGCGGCAGTTTCACCGTTTGATGCACGGCGTTGGATGTGGTGTAGCGATCCGCCACCAGCAAACCGCCGGCGCGGTAAAAATCGCCCCAGTCCTGCTGGAACGACGCGTAGCGGTCCATGGCGAAAAAGGAGGCGGCGGCGTAGGCGTTCACCGCGTCCGGCTTACTGCCGAACGCCCCGTCCAGATACAGCCGGATCAGCGCCGAGGAGGGCTGGTCATACCGCGGAAAGGTCAGCTTCCTGAACGGGATCTCCCTCTTTTGCAGATAGCGGCACAGCAGTTCCGTCTGGGTCGCCTTGCCGGACCCGTCCGTCCCTTCAAATACGATCAGCCTGCCGTTCAAGTGCCTCTCCCCCTCTTGCGTCTTTACGTATGGTATATTCTACCACAGCTTTTCCGTTTTGTCTATGAAAAATGCAGCGCGTCAAATCACGGCGCGGCAAAAACTGCCACCTTTTTTGCGGTTGACAAAAACTGATTTCACAGTATAATGGATACCATAGATCAGGTCGTGGATAAGGAGGTACTTCCTATGGAACTCGCGGAAAAGAAAACCGTTCGGATCATCGCCATCGTTGTGGTTTGCGTGGTGGCGGTGGCAATACTGGTCGCCGTGATCATGTCGGTCAGCAAAAAGGCGGATAAGGGCGGTTCGTCCGATATTACTGACGATCCCCGGCAAACAGAGCAGACCCAGACCGAGGACGGTCAGAAGCAGGACGACGGAAAGCAGAGCGGAACCGATTCCTCCAGCGAAGGCGGTTTGACGGTGGGTGATGCCGACGATGAACCGACCATTGATCTGGAAGATCTTGACAGTAACACGCCTTCCGGCGGCTCCGGCGGTTCCGGCGGTTCCGGCAGCGGTGACCGCCCCGATGGCCACCCCGATGACAACTCCGGTGAGCGGTGGGGTCCCCTGCTGTAATACGCGGCATCCATATGACGCCACGGGAAGGCGGTTTCACCGCCTTCCCGTTTTTTTGCGCCGGAGATGCCGCCGCCGGTTGCAATTTGGAAAAAGCCGTAGTACAATCGTCGTAATCCGCGGCGACGGTGCCGCGAGAAAAAGAGGTAACGCTTTGTGGAAAAGAAAAAAGAACTGATCCGCACGCTGAAATTCGTAGGGTTTTCCCTCTCCGCCGGCGCCATTGAGATCGTATCGTTCACGCTTCTCAACGAGCTTTTGAAGCTCCCCTACTGGCCGTGCTACTTGATCGCGCTGGTGCTGTCGGTGCTGTGGAATTTCACGCTCAACCGCAAATTCACTTTCCAGTCCGCCAACAACGTGCCGGTGGCGATGGCAAAGGTCTTTGCCTATTACTGTGTGTTCACGCCGCTGTCCACCCTTCTGGGCAACTATCTGGCGGAAACGGCGCTGTGGAACGAGTATCTGGTCACGCTGCTGAACATGGTGCTGAATTTCGTTACCGAATACCTCTATCAGCGCCTTTACGTGTTCCGCGACAGTATCGACACCAATGAGGCGGCTCGAAAGCAGGCGGAGAATTTTGAACGGCAAGCGTAAAAAACGACTGCGGCGAAACACGCCGCAGTCGTTTTTTCGTTACGGTTCCAGTGTGAAGGTCATCTCCACCGGGTTGTGGTCGGAATAGGCGAATTGCAGATCCAGCACGTCGGCACTGTCCACCCGGACGTTCTGTGATACGATGAACCCGTCCACCGTCAGCACGTACTGCCCCGCGTGATACGGTCCGTCGGCGTTGCGGCAGGACGGAACGGGGTTGCCCTCATCCAGCGGCGCCGCAAGGCGCAGACCCGTCCCCTCAAAGAGCGTCATATCCAGCGGTTGTGCCCACGTATACTCAATATCCGACTTGCCGAAGTAGACGCTGGAATCCCCCAGAATATCCTTGTTGAAATCGCCGCCGCAGATCACGTAGTTTCTTTTTTCATACTCGCTCTGCATATCTCCGATCAGAAGCCGGAGCTGCTCGGTGGCGATGGTCCCGTCGGAGGTGTAGGCGGACAGGTGCATATTATAAAGCACCAGCTCCTTTCCGCCCTCCACCGCCACGCGGCTGACGCTGTAACAGCGATCCAGATCCAGCAGCTTCATCAGGCTGTCCTCAATGGGCAGTTCCCTGCGAACGGCGGAGGACACGCCGAACCGGGAAAAGGTCATGATGCCGGAGACAGAACGGCCGTGGGGCTGTGTCAGCGGATAAAAGAGGAAGGGCGAATCGTAGTTTTGCGCCCAGAGGCTGTCATATCCCGTAAGCGCTCCGCGTAAAACAGCCGCCTCGTCCCGGTGATAGGAGCGGGTGGAATCGGTATCCACCTCCTGAATGACGTAGAAATCCGCCTCCTGCGCCGCAAGCGTATCGCCGATGGTCTTCAAATTCGCGTCCAGCCGCTCCCGGCTCCACGCCCAGCTCTCCGTGCCGCCGTCCATGAAAAAGCCGTAGTCGCTTTCATAGGCGCCGAAGCCCACGTTCCAGGAAACGATCTTGTAGGTTTGCCCCGTTTCCGCCGCGGCAAGCGTCTCCCCCTCCGTCACCTCCAGAGGCACGTTGTCCCCGATCCGGTGATAGGCGAGAAATACGTAGGCAAAATAGCCGCCTGCGATGAGTACCAGCGCCAAAAATACGCATAGAATAATCTTGATTGCTTTTTTCATATCCTCACTCCATTTACTTTTCGGAATAAATCTATTATAATAGAACATCATCAAAATAGAAAGAGGATTTTTTCATTGAAAAAGATCACGATCCGTTTCAACGCGCCGGTGATCCTCACCTTCGCCGGCATATCGCTGGCAGTCCTGCTGCTCGACGGCATTCTGGGGCAGGACTTTGCCTACCGCTACTTCTGCGTATACCGCGCGCCGCTGGGCGATCCTTTAACGTATCTGCGCTTTTTCACCCACGTGCTGGGGCACAGTAATTACAGCCACTATATCGGCAACATGCTCCTATTATTGCTGGTAGGCCCGGCGGTGGAGGATCGGTACGGAAGCCGCTTAACCCTTCGTTTCATCCTCATCACCGCCCTGATCACCGGCCTGGTGCAGTTTATCTTCTTCCCCCACACCGCACTGCTGGGTGCCTCCGGCATCGTGTTTATGATGATCGTGCTATCCTCCTTCACTTCGTCCAAACGGGGCGATATCCCGCTGACACTTATACTGGTGGTAGCGTTGTATCTGGGCGGTGAAGTGGTGGACGGTCTGTTCACTGCCGACAATATCTCCCAGCTCACCCATATCATCGGCGGCGTGTGCGGACTGGTATTCGGCTTCGCCGTGCGGGGCAAAAAACGGTCGTAACGTCCGGAAATAACCAAGGCTGTCACGGAACAGATCGTTCTGTGACAGCCTTTTTTCAGTATTCGTAACGACTTCCGCCTACAAACTCGCGCACCACGGAATTGGCTGGCACGTACGGCGTGTGGAGCGGCGGCACGCTGTTGACCACCTTCATCAGATCGCTCAAGCCGTTCTCCTCCAGGAAATCCGCCGTCAGCTCCTGGCGGAACTGGGGGATCTCGCCCAAATACTTGGCGAGGATACACGGCTCGTAATCGTGGAACGAGTCGATGTGGATATCGGCGTTATTCTTAAACGGCTGGATATAATTCACCTCGCCCCGGTCCACGCTGCGCGCCCGTTCCACCGTCTGGCGCAGGGAATGACCCCTCGTGTTATAGTCGCGGATCAGCCGCCGCGCCACCCGGAGCTGTTCGGGGCGAACGATCCTGTCGTCGTCGGTGATGATGCGCGTGCGCGGCGCCACGTATACGCCGTTGGCGGCGCCGCGGATCTTATCGAAGATCAGGGGATTAAGCATATGGATCCCCTCGGCGATGATAATGGCGTGGCGATCGCCCTGCATGGTGCGCCAGCCGCCGGTAGTGCCGGTTTTGAAGTCGTACCACGGCACCTCCACCTCCTGCCCGTCTGCCAGACGGCTCAAGGTGCTCACCAA
Source organism: Oscillospiraceae bacterium UBA1230 (assembly GCA_002309395.1). Taxonomy (GTDB): domain Bacteria; phylum Bacillota; class Clostridia; order Oscillospirales; family Oscillospiraceae; genus Vescimonas. The sequence goes on along the minus strand of DBWU01000075.1, from coordinate 29,100 downwards.
CAGCTCCGCGTTCACGCAGTAGGGCGATTCCCAGTCGGTCGCCTCCGGGGGACGCTCCGCCATAGGCAAAAAGAAATTGTCCATGCTCAAAAGGCAGACCTTCACGCCCAGATTCTCCAGATAGTCGCGCAGCCGCATGGCGGTGGTGGTCTTGCCGGAACCCGACGGCCCCGTCAGTGCCACGAACGGCTTATCGCTGCGGGAGGCGAGGATCGTCCCCGCAGCCGCGCTGATCTTATCGTGAAACACCTCTTCACAGCGCAAAACGAACTGTGTTTCGTTTCGCATGGAGAGCTTGATATTTTCCGTGTCGATCACTCGCACCGAAGATACACCCCTTTCAGACCTTTGCTGCCATTATAGCACACCGGCGCCACCGGCGCAACCGCAGGCAGTCGAAAACGCGCCGCGCCGTAAGCGTTTACGGCGCGGCGCAGTTGCGGCGTTTTCAGTTCCACAACGAGCAGAGAAGATCGGTATAGCCGCTGGGGTCAGCCAGGGGCAGTCCGGCGATCAAAAGCGCCTGCTGGTAGAACACCTGCGCGTATTTCTTCGCCCGTTCCGGGTCAGTGATCCGCGCCGTTTTCAGCGCGGCAAAGGCCGGGTGATCCACGTTCACTTCCAGGATCCGCCTGGCTTTCATGCCCATTTCCGGCTGGACGACGGAAAAATATTTTTCCATCTCGAAGGTCATGCCCTCGCCGCTGCTGAGGCACACCGGGTGGGTCTTCAGCCGCGCCGATGCCTTCACCTCGTCCACCGCCTCGCCCAGCGTCTCCTTGATAAAGGCGATGGTCTCCTGCTCGGACGCCGTTTCCTCCGGCCGTTTATCGTCCTCCAGCTCCAGATCGCCGTTGGCGACGGAGCGGAACGGCTTACCGTGATACTCATGCAGAATATCCGCCAAAAACTCGTCGGCGCGATCGGTGAAGTAGAGGATCTCCATGTCCCGATCCTTCAAAAGCTCCGTCTGGGGCATATGATCCACCGCCTCCACCGTGTCGCCGGAGGCGTAGTAAATATACTTCTGACCCTCCGGCATACGGGAAACGTACTCCTCCAGCGTCACCAGCTTCTTCTCCCTTGACGAGTAGAACAACAGCAGATCCTGCAACTGCTCTTTTTTCTCGCCGTAGTGGTTGAAAGCGGCGACTTTCAACTGCAAGCCGAAGTTCTGCCACAGCTTCTCGTATTCCTCCCGTTCGTCCCGCAGCATTCGGGCAAGCTCGGCGCGGATCTTCTTCTCCAGATTTGCGGAGATGATCTTGAGCTGACGGTCGTGCTGCAGCAGTTCACGGCTGATATTCAAACTCAGATCCGGCGATTCCACCACACCGCGGACGAAATTAAAGCACTCCGGCAACAGCTCGGCGCACTTGTCCATGATCATCACGCCGGCGCTGTACAGTTGTAGACCGGGCTGGAAATCCTCCGTGCCGTACAGTCCCGGGCGGCGCGAGGGAATGAACAGCAGCGCCTTATACGTCACCGCCCCTTCCGCCGACACGGCGATCACCGATTGGGGCGCGGCGAATTCGCCGAACCGCTGGCGGTAGAACTCGTCGTACTCCTCCCGGGTCACGTCGCTCTTCTTCCTCTGCCACAGGGGCACCATGGAGTTGAGTGTCTCCTCCTCCATGACCTCCTCATATTCCGGTTTATCGTCACTGCTGCCCTCTTTGCGCCGGGACCGGGGCATCTCCATGCGGATCGGGAAGCGGATGTAATCGCTGTACTTTTTCACCAGCGCGCGGATCTCGTGGGGTTTGAGATACCGGCTGTACTCCTCCGGCTCGTCCTCTCCGTCCGCCTTCAGGTGCATGATCACGTCGGTGCCCGCCTGCTCTTTTTCGCACGGCTCCACCGTGTAGCCGTCCACACCGTCGGACTCCCAGCGGTACGCCTGCGCCTCACCGTATTTTTTGGTGATAACGGTGATGTGATCGGCCACCATGAACGCCGAATAGAATCCCACGCCGAACTGCCCGATCACGCCGGACTCCTCGCCCTCCCCCAGCTCCTTGCGAAACTGCAGTGAGCCGCTGTTGGCGATCACGCCCAGATGAGTCTCCAGCTCCTCCTCGTTCATGCCGATGCCGTTATCGCTGACGGTCAGCGTCCGGTTCGGCTCGTCCACCGTGATGCGGATGCCAAAATCGCCTGCGTTCAGTCCCACGCCCTGATCGGTCAGGCTGACGTATTTCAGCTTGTCGATCGCGTCGGAAGCGTTGGAGAGGATCTCACGCAGGAAGATCTCCTTATGGGTGTAGATGGAGTGGATCATCAGATCCAGCAACCGCTGGGACTCCGCCTTGAATTCTCTCTTTTTCATGAAACTATCTCCTCTGATCATTCCACAGCGCACAAGCGAGGGGCGCTCCGCGCCCCTCACCGCTTTTGCCGTGTTACTTACTTTTTGCGCCGCAACAGCAGCAGAATGCTTGCCGTTATCGCCAGCACCGCCGTGCCGACCGATACCGCCAGCATCACCGCGCGCTTACTGTCGCAGGACAGCTCGTCCAGCTTTTCGCCGCCGCAGCGGATCGCCGCCGTCGTCTTCTCCCGGAGCGCCGTGAACCCCTGCGCGCCTAACTCGATGGTCGCCTCGCCCAGCGTCCGCAGCAGTTCAAACCCGGTGAGCAGCGCCGTCCTTCCGCCTGTGATCAGCTTGTCACATAATTGATCCATGGTTCGTCCTCCTTTGCTTCATCCGCATCGTGTCGGCATCTTGTGATGATATCGTACCACACCGCCGGGCAAAAAACATGAACGAATTGTCAACTTTTTCCCTTTCCGTGTCAATTTTACCACGCCGATGGCGCCGACGCAAGAGGAAATCCCGTTCCTTACACGCCGGAAGCCTCGCCGCTTTTGCGCTGATCGATCATCTCGTACAGGCAGGAAAGCGCCTGGGACAGCGTGCCGATCCGGTCAATGAGTCCCAGTTCCACCGCCTGCTCCCCGTAGACCACGCTGCCCACGTCGTTGGCCATATCGCCGGTCGCCAGCATTAAGGCGCGAAACCGGTCGGCGCTGATGTGGGAATTGCGTTCCACGAAAGCGATGATCCTCTCCTGGATCCTGTCAAAATACTGGTAGGTGGCTGGCACGGCGATCACCGTGCCGGACATCCGCACCGGGTGGATGGTCATGGAAGCCGACGGCGCGATCATGGTCACCTTGCCGGATACCGCCAGTGGGATCCCGATGGAATGTCCGCCGCCCAGCACCAGCGTCACCACCGGCTTTTCCATGCCGGCGATCAGCTCCGCGATGGCGAGTCCCGCCTCGATATCTCCGCCCACGGTGTTCAAAAGGATCAGCAGTCCGTCCACCTCGTCGGACTCCTCGATCGCCGCCAGCAGGGGCAGCACGTGCTCGTACTTGGTGGATTTGCTGTTGCCGGGCAGCAGCATATGACCTTCCACCTGCCCGATGATGGTCAGGCAGTGTACCGTGCCGTGTCCGTTGGTCACCACCGAAGACCCCATATCCACGATCTGTTGATGGGGCGAATCCTGCCCCTCGTTCACCTCGGTCTCCCCGGTTTCGTTGGTTTTAGTCGTTTCGCTCATTACGCACCCTCCTTTTTCCGTTAGGGTGTGCAATAAGAGGCTGATTATGCTGACAGGCGCGCCGTTTTGATCATTTCGCCTCGTAAACGGCGCGGCAGGCCCGGTAGGTCATGTAGCAGTCCAGCTTGCCTACCACCTCAAAGGGGGCGTGCATGCTCAATACCGGCACGCCGGCGTCCAGCGTGGCGATGTTGCGGTTTGCCATATACTGGGCCACGGTACCGCCACCGCCCAGATCCACCTTGCCCATCTCGCCGATCTGCCAGAGAACGTTTTGCTCATCCAGCGCGCGGCGAACGAAGGACACCGTTTCCGCCGAAGCGTCGCTGGCGCCGGATTTGCCGCGAGCGCCGGTATACTTGCAAAGCCCTACGCCGTAATTGACACGGGCGACGTTCCGCTTATCGTACGCCTCGGAAAAACCGGGGTCGTAGGCGGCGGTCACGTCGGCGCTGAGGCAGAACGCGTTTTCATAGCACGCACGAAGGGACACGCCCTGCGCCTGACACAGTTCCTCCATAAACGTGTCGAAAGCGGCGCTCTGCATACCCGTAACGCCCATGGAGCCGATCTCCTCTTTATCCGCCAGCACGCATACCGCCGTCACCTCCGGCGCATCCAGGTCCAGCAGGGCGCGGAGCGCGGCGTAGGCGCAGACCCGGTCGTCCTGCCCGTAAGCACCGATCAAACTGGCGTCAATGCCGATATCCGTGGCACGGTATGCCGGCACCGCCTCCAGCTCCGCCGAGGTAAAGTCCCACTCGGTGATGCCGTATTTTTGATGGAGCAGTTCCATCACGTGGAGCTTCACCCGGTCGCTCTCCCCCTCTTCTCCTACCGGACGGCTGCCGATGAGAATATTGAGGTTCTCGCCGGGGACAGCCTCGTTAAGCGGCTTTTTCCCCTGCTCCGCGCCCAGATGGGGCAAAAGATCGGTGATGATCAGCTTGGGTTCGTCCCCCTCGCCCAGCGTTACCTCCACCGCCGTGCCGTCCCGGCGCATCACGATGCCGCGAAGCTCCAGCGGCACGGTGACCCACTGATACTTGCGGATACCGCCGTAATAATGGGTCTTGCAATACGCCAGCTCGCTGTCCTCATACAGCGGCACCGGCTTGAGATCCAGCCGGGGCGAGTCGATATGGGCGGCGGTGATGCGGCAGCCTCGGTCAAGGGGTTTTTCCCCGATCACCGCCAGCAGCAATTCCTTACCGCGGTTGATGGAATACACCCGGTCGCCGCGGCGGATCGGCTTGGCACGATCCAGCGGACGGAATCCCGCCGCCTCCGCCAGCGCCACCGATTCCTTCAGGCACAAGCGCTCCGTCTTGCCGCCGTCCAGATACTTCTTATAACCGGCGCAGTACGCCTCCACGGCGGACAGCTCCGCCTCCTCCACCCGGTCATAGCCGTTACGGGCGGTGGCGAGCACCTGTTCCTTACGCAGTTTCATTTCCTCGCTCATTTCTTATTTCCTCCTTTATCTCCTTGCAGTGCGGAGCGAAACAGCGCCTCCGCCTCCGCAGAAAATTCCGTCTCCTTCTTCCCGCCGTTCCACAGCACAAAGGCGCAGTTTTCCCGGTAAAACGCCTCGTCCTTCTGGGCGTTTACCCGCAGTCGGGCATATGCTTCGTCTACACCGTCCCGCGCCATGATGCGGCGGATCCGTTCCTCCGCCGGTGACAGCACCGCCACCGTACGGTCGCACAGCGCGCCCATGCCGCTTTCGATGAGGTTGATGGCGTCGATCCCCACCACCGGTGCGCCGGAAGCTTCCGCCCGCCGCATCGCCTCCCCGGGCAGATGGGCGTAAACGATAGCGTTGAGCCGCGCCAGCGCCTCGGGGTCGGCAAACACCGCCGCGCCCAGTTTTCTTCGATCCAGCACCGTGCCGTCGAATACGTCGCCGAAAGCGCGTTCCACGTCGCCGCGCAGCGACGCGTCCGTGGCGAGCATCTCATGATACAGCGCGTCGCAATCCACAATGGCGGCGCCCAGACGCCGCAGTGCCGCCAGAGCCGTGGTCTTTCCGGCGCCGGTAGGGCCCGTCAGCCCGATGAGGCGGGGCGTATCACCGCAGGCGATCACGCGGAACCCCGCCGCTTTTTTCAGTCGGTTGCTCACCGCCAGACCCAGTCCGCGCTCATCCGGGCACTGGGCGAAGATCTCCTTCACCGGCGTATCGTCAAACCCGCGCAGCGCGTCGAATACCCGTCGGGCGTTGCCCGCCCCGTCGGACGCGGAACCGAGGGAACGCGCCGTACAGTCTCCGAAGGCGCCGACGAATTCCTCAAAAAGGAGCACGCCGTCCCCTGTTTTGGCACGGGCGCGAATAGCGCCGGCAGTGCGAACGGGCGCGCCGGTAAACACAGTAACAGGGGCACGGGGCGCATAGTGGCGGTACTTCATTCCCGGCGCACGGGGACGGATCCCTTCCTCCGGCGGTGCGACGACGGCGCGATCCACCGCCACCTCGCCCAGAACCGCCTCCAGCTCCTCCAACGGTACGCCGCCGGGGCGCAGAAGGCGCGGCGGAGTCACCGTCAGGTCGATGATGGTGCTCTCCACCCCAACGGTGCAGGGGCCGCCGTCCACGATGCCGTNNCTACGATCGCGTCGATCCTGCCGTCCATATCCGCCAGCATGTGGGCGGCGGTGGTGGGGCTTGGTCTGCCGGACAGGTTGCCGCTGGGCGCCGCCACCGGCGTATCCGCCGCAGCAATGATGGCGCGGGTCAGCGCGTGGTCGGGACAGCGAACACCCACCGTATCCAAGCCGCCGGTGGTGCGAAGCGGCACGTCGCCGCGGCGCGGCAGGATCATGGTCAGAGGCCCCGGCCAGAATCGCGCCGCCAGCGTATACGCCGCCGCCGGGATCTCCCGGGCACAGCGCGGAAGCCATGATGCATCCGGCACGTGGAGGATCAGCGGATTATCCTGCGGACGGCCTTTGGCGGTAAAGATCGCCGCCACCGCCGTCTCATTCAATCCGTCCGCTCCCAACCCGTACACCGTTTCGGTAGGGATCCCCACCAGACCGCCCCGGCGCAAAATCGCCGCCGCCGCGGCGATCAGGTTTTCATCCCGATCGGGACAAAGCACAATGGTTTTCAAAAAAACGCTTCCTCTCCTCCGCTTTTAAAAGCCAAGATCCTCGCCGATGAGTATCACCTTGATCTTTCCGGCAGGCTTACAAAACCGTGTCAGGACCATAGAGGCGCAGATACAGTCGTCGCTCAGGCAGTCGCCGCACTGTCCGGTGGCGGTACAGGGCGTTCTGCCGCCGAAGCGCTGGGCGTTCACCGGCGCGGCAATATGCCGCACGCGAGCGTATGCCGCCGCCGCGTCCGGCACCACCTTATTCATGCCTGCCGCCACGATGACCTCCTTCGGCCCGTAGCACAGCGCCGCTACCCGATTGCCGTTTCCGTCGATATTGAAAAGCTGACCGTCCTCCGTGACGGCATTACTGCCCATCATAAAAACGTCCGCCGTCAGCGCCCGGCGCATCACGTCGTCCCATGCCTCTTGAGGCGCGCTGCGGCGGTCGATCAGCTCCTGTCCGCGCTCTTGCAGCAGGGTGCGGATATGCAGCTCGTCCAGCGTTACGCTGCCGCCGAACCCCACCGAGGCGGCAGGGTCGATCAGCTCCAGTATCTTTTGCGCCGCCTCAGATGCGGTGGAGCAATAATACGCCGCAAAGTGCCGCCGCTCCAGCGCCTGTACCACCTTGGGGCCGGACTTGTCATACTGCGTCTTTTTCGCATCGAGCATACGGATCATCCTCCTTTTTTGCGTTCCTCACAGCTCGCCGTTTTCGCCGCGAAGCAGGGCGGATTGCTGTGCCATAAGAAGCGCGTCCACCAGCGCGTCCAGATCGCCGCCCAGCACCGCAGAGAGGTTGAAATTTTTCTCCTCTCCGCTCAAACGGTGGTCGGTAAGCCGGTTTTGGGGAAAGTTATACGTGCGGATCTTTCCGCTGCGGTCGCCGGTTCCCACCTGGCTTTTCCGCACCGCCGAGCGTTCCGCCGTCTGCTTTTCCCGCTCCGCCTCGTAAAGCCGCGAGCGCAGGATCTTCATGGCGCGATCCTTATTCTTATACTGACTGCGTTCGTCCTGGCATTCCACCACCGTGCCGGTGGGCAGGTGGGTAATGCGAATGGCGGATTCCGTCTTGTTCACGTGCTGACCGCCGGCGCCGGAGGAACGGTAGGTGTCGATCTGCAGATCGCGGGGGTCGATGGTAAACTCCACCTCCTCCGCCTCCGGCATTACCGCCACGGTGGCGGCGGAAGTCTGGATCCTGCCGGAGGACTCCGTTTCCGGCACGCGCTGGACACGGTGTGTCCCGGCCTCGAATTTCAGCCGCGACCAGGCGCCCTCGCCCTCCACCGTCGCCACCGCTTCCTTGATACCGCCCAGCTCCGTTACGTTCTGGCTGACGATGGTCAGTGAAAAACCTTTTCGCTCGGCGTACATGGTGTACATCCGCAAAAGATCCGCGGCAAAGAGGGCCGCCTCTTCTCCACCGGTGCCGGAACGAAGTTCCAGAATCACGTTCTTCTCGTCGTTGGGATCACGGGGCAGGAGCAGACGGCGTAAGGTCTCCTCCTGTGCCTGCGCCTCCGCTCCGGCGCGCTCCAGCTCCTCCTGTCCCAGCTCGCGCAATTCCGGGTCGGAGAGCATCTCACGCGCCGCCGCCTCGTCCTCTTTGGCGCGGCGCCACAGCCCGAACGCCTCCGCCAGCGGCGTCAACTCCTTCTGCTCACGGTGCAGTTTCGTTAATTGTTCCCGATCGCCGTATACCGCCGGATCGGAGAGCTGACGCTCGATCTCCTGCAATCTCAGAACGATCCCTTCCAGTTTCTGTTCCATCATCCACGCTCCAAATACCGCAAAGCTTCCTGCACGAACTGATCGCGCCAGAATACGTAACCCACCGAGCCGGGGCGCAGCGATACGCACAAGGCGTGTTTTGCGGCGGTATAACGATCCATCTGGGTATAGACCTCCTCGCATTTACCCTCGCCGGCACGGGTCAGCGCGTAGCCGACACGCTCCAAACGCCGCCCGTTTTCCTTCAGAAAACTACGGATCGGGGCGGCACAGCGCCCCGCCCACACCGGCGTTCCCAGCAACACGAGGTCGTAGTCCTCCAGCGGCCGTTCCGTTTCATAAGGCTCTAACGCCCTGGTCTCGCGGCGCATGGCGTCCATCCCTGCCCGCAGCCAGCCGCGCCAGCCGGAACGGTCGCGCCCGTCGTCCAGAGACACCAGCTCCGCACCCAGCGCCGAGGCGATCTCCTCCATGGTCTTTTGCGTATTGCCGCTTCGGGAATAGTATAGGCATAAAACCTCGCTCATACGCTCACTCCTGTTCCTCCAACTGTAAGGACAGCTCCTCCCAACGTGTCATCTCCGCTTCCAACCCGTTCTGCGCCTCCACACGGCGCTCATACAGCTCCGCCGCCTTCTGCGCGTCGGCGCCGCATTGGGCAAGCTCCTCATCCAACTGCCGGCACGCCGCCTCCAGCTTCCCCACTGCCGTTTCGCAGATGGTCAACTGCCGCCGCAGCGCCTGATGGGCACGACTGCCCCGGACGGGACGGCTGTCCTCTTTATGCCGCGCCGCCCGCGGCGCCTCTTTTTTCGATCTCTCCGCCGAAAGTTCCCGGTAGCGGTCAAAGTCCACGGGATAATCGGTCACCGTTCCGTCGGAGAGTTCCCAGACCCGGTCGGCAAACCGGCGGATAAAATAGCGGTCGTGGCTGACAAACAGCAGCGCACCCTCATACGCCGCCAGTGCCGATTCGATCCACTCCCGACTGTCGATATCCAGATGGTTGGTCGGCTCGTCCAGCAAAAGGAAATTGATCTCACCGTCCATCAGCATACAAAGCCGCAGGCGGCTCAACTCGCCGCCGGAGAGCGCCGACACCGGCTTATATACGTCCTCGCCACGAAACTGATACCGAGCCAGCCGGTCCCGTGCGCTTTGGGCGTTCTCGCCCCGCTTTGCGTAAAGCAGCGTGTCCAGCACCGAGCGGTCCGGCCGGTCGAAGCGGATCGTCTGCTCCAGATACGCCATACGCACCGCCGGACCCTGTCGGATCAGGCCGTCATACGCCGTGTCGTATCCGGCGATCAGGTTCAAAAAGGTGGTCTTTCCCGTGCCGTTATCGCCCAGAAGCGCGATCCGCTCGCCGCCGCAGATACGGAGCGTAACGCCGGAAAACAGCGTCCGGGTATCGAAGGCTTTTCCCACCCCATGCAGCGATACCACCTCGTCGCCCTGGAATTCCGACTCACGGAACTGCGCCGTCATACCCTTTTGGCGCGCAGGGCGGTCGGTGGTACGCAGGCGGTCGATCCTCTTTTCCATGGATATCGCACGGCGATACGTCTTGTCCGCGCCCATATATGCCCAGACGCGAAGCTGTGCCGCCGCCTTCTCCAACTGCCGGATCTTCGCCTGTTCCTTTTCGTATTGCTTCAACTTCTCCTCGTAGCGGCGTTCCTTTTCCACCGCGTAGAAGCTGTAATTACCGCTGTAAAAATTGGCTTTGCCGTTTTCGATCTCCACGATCCGCGTAACGGTGCGGTCGAGAAAATACCGGTCGTGGGAGATCACCAGCACCGTGCCGCGAAACGCGTGCAGATAGCTCTCCAACCACTCCACCGCGTGCAGATCCAGATGGTTGGTCGGCTCATCCAACAGGAGAATATCCGTGTCCTCCAGTAAAAGCCGCCCCAGATTCACCCGCGTCTTTTCACCGCCGGAGAGTTGGGAAAACGGGCGGCGGCGCATGGCTTCGTCGATATGCAGTCCCGCCGCCACCTTGTTGACCGCCGTGTCGGTATCGTAGCCGCCCAGCACCTCGAACCGCGCCGTCAGCTCTCCGTACCGCTTCAGTAGCGCCGGATCGCTCTCGCCCTGTGCCATGCGATGCGCCAGTGCGTCTGCCTCCGCTTTCAGTGTCGCCATACGGGCAAACGCAGAACGCAGTACGTCCTCCACCGTATCCTGTGCCGGGAATACCGGGATCTGCGAAATAAGACCGATCCGTCGATCACGGGGCAAAGACACCTCCCCCTCGTCCGGCGTCAGTTCACCGGTGAGGATGCGGAAGAGGGTGGTCTTTCCGGCGCCGTTCCTGCCCAGCAGTCCCACCCGCTCACCGCTGTCCACCTGAAAGGTAAGCCCGTCCAGTATCCGCTTTTCCAGATCGAAGGACTTGACAAGCCCTTGTACGCTTATGTCGATCATACGCTCTGTTCCAGAATCTCTACCACCTGCTCGAACGCCATGGAACGGGAGGCTTTCACCAGCACCGCCGTACCGGGCGTGAGCAGACCGCGCAATGCGTCCTCCGCCGCCGCCACCGTGGGGAACCACCGGGCGGCGCCGTTTTCCTCTGCCAAGTATTTTGCCTTGTCACCGATTGCGATCACCGCGTCCAGCGGCAACTGTGCCGTGAGCTTTCCTACGTCGCGGTGCGCCTGCTCGCTTCCCTCGCCCAATTCGCCCATGTCGCCCAGCACCGCCGCCCGGCGCGGACGGTCCGTCTTCACCAGCAGGTGAAGCGCCTGCGCCATCGCCTGAGGATTGGCGTTATAGCAGTCGTCGATGATGACCCGGTCCTGCGCCAGCTTGACAAGACGCATCCGGCTCCCCACACTGCGATACTCGCCGATACCGGAAAGGATCTCCTGCTCCGTCAGGCCGAAATGCTCGCCCACGGCGATGGCCATAGACACGGGATAGATCATAAATCCGCCCGGCGCGGCAATATGGACACGGTAGACGTGCCGGGGCGTGGTAACGGTGCAGTCCGTCCCCTCGATGCCGTGTTCAGCGATCTCCGTCACGCGCACCTGACAGCCCTCGGACGTGCCGCAGTAGAGAACGGTTTGCTGTAAAGTGATACTCCTTAACAGGTCGTCGTCCCCGTTGAGCACAGCGATACCGTCCGGCGCCAAATGCTCAAAAATCTCGCATTTTGCCTGCAAAACACCCTGCCGCGTGCCGCCTAAATTCCCCATGTGGGCCTGCCCGATATTGGTGATCACCGCCGCACAGGGGCGCACCATCTCGCCCATATAGGCGATCTCCCCGAAGTGGTTCATACCGGTTTCGATCACCGCCGCCTCATGCTCCGGCGAAAGGGACAACAGTGTCAACGGCGTGCCGATGGTGCTGTTAAGGTTGCCGGCGGTCTTATGGGTGCAAAACCGGCGGTTCAGCACCGCGGCGATCATCTCCTTGGTGGTGGTTTTACCGGCGGAGCCGGTGATCTGCACGAAGGGAATGGAAAACTTCTCCCGATACCAGCACGCCAGCTTCTTGAGCGCCTCCTGCGTATCCGGCACCAGAATATAGCTCTTACCGCCGCACAGCGTTTCCGGCTTTTGGGCGATCAGCACCGCGGCGGCGCCGCGCTGCATCGCCGCGTCCGCATAGTCGTGCCCGTCCACCCGTTCGCCGGGCAACGCCACGTAAAGATCGCCGGGGCGCACGGCGCGGCTGTCCTGGATCACGCCGGTAACCGTCTCGCCGCCGTCTTGCAGCAATACGCCGCCCACAGCGGCGCAGATGGTTTTCGATGAATACGCGATCATCTCCGCTCCGCCTTTCTCTGCGCCAGCGACAGACGCACGATCTCCTCGCACAGCGTGCCGTAGTCCATGCCCACCGCCGCCGCCTCTTTCGGCACGAGACTCGTGGGCGTCATACCCGGCAGCGTGTTCACCTCAAGGCACCACGCCTGCCCCTGATCGTCCAGAATAAAATCACTGCGGGAATAGACGCTCAAGCCCAGCGCCTTATGCAGTTTCAGCGCCGCCTCGCCCATCTGGCGCCAGGCGTCCTCTGAAATCGGCGCGGGACACAGCTCTGTGGCGCCGCCGGACTGATATTTGGTCTCATAATTGAAATACTCGCCGTTGGGGCGGATCTCCACCGCCGGCAGATACCGCTCGCCCAGCACCGCCACCGTCATTTCCCTGCCGCGGATCTTCTGCTCCACTACTACGTGATTGCCGTAACGCAGTACGCTGTGAAGCGCCGCCGCCAGCTCCTCTCTCGTATCCGGCAGCTCTATGCCCACGGAGCTGCCGCCGTTGACGATCTTCACCGCGCAGGGTACCGGCAGTTCCGCCGTAAGGCGCGGAATATCCGCCTCGGTATAGTACAGATCGCGCCACGGCGCCGTGCGGATCCCCACGCTGTCCATAAACCGCTTGGCAATGGATTTATCCATGGCCATGGCGCTGGAGACGTAGCCGGAGCCGGTATAGGGGATGCCCAGCAGATCCAGCGCCGCCTGAATGCGTCCGTCCTCGCCGCTCTCGCCGTGGAGCGCCAGAAACACCACGTCCGCCATGGCGCACACCGCCAGCACGTCCTTCCCCAGCACCGAGGGCCCCTGCTCTTTTCGAAGCGCCCGTACCGCCGCCAGATCCGGCGCGGCGGAGGACACCGCCACGTCGCGGCACAGTCCGTCCGGCGCGTCAAAAATATCCTCCGGCGCGCCGTCATAGTCTTCCAGACCCATAAAAAGATCCACCAGCACCGCCTGATGTCCGCGCTGACGCAAAGCGCGGCACACACCCGTTCCGCTCACCAGCGATACGTTCCTCTCGGTACTCAAGCCACCGGCTAATACTACGATTTTCACTCTACACGACCCCTTTTTCAAAAACAGCGCGGCAAAAACTGCCTGCTTCGCCTGATCATTCCAGTATAGTATAGCATGATTGCGCCGTGAATACAACCAGAAAAGACCTGCCCGGAAGGAGGCACTTCGTAAGGAAGTGTCTCCCTCCAAGTAATCTAACCCTGTGTATTGTTGACATCTTATAAAAAGGTCATTATACTGACAGCAAATATTTGAGGTGGTGAGATGCTTACATGGGGACAAAGACATTTCTAACAAGTGCAATCTCATTGTTGGAACAGATAGAGAACTCCTATGAATTAAAAAGCTGGTGTCAAAACTATTCCATATATGGTGCCTCGCAAGGTAAAATATGGCTTGAAAGGGAATTGTTTGCATTCATGGAGCAGGCTTACCGTGAAAACGTAGTTATCACCAACTATTATGATGTTATTGAAAAATGGGGGCTGAAAACGCAAGACATTGTCTCATCTCCATTGGCTTGGCTATCCGAACAGCCTTATCTTACCGTTTTGGGCAGTATAGCATGGCACTTTCGCAGAGATCATTTTCAAAATGGTGTGTTAATCAATGAGAGTATCGCAAGCGGTACATTATTGCGGCTCTTCAGGAGACTGAACGAGCTTTGCACTTGGCCTTCCATTGCCACTACACTGCCGACCCTGTACGGAGGGGGGAAGTGTCAAAGCGTCCCAAAGGTAGCCGGCGTATACCAAATTATGGTGCCAAAAGGCATGGAAATTCACTTTACAGATAGAGTATCTAATCCGTATTTGACAACTTATAACGTGGAAAAACTATCGGAAAAATATTCAAAATGTGTTGATAAAGAGATTCTTTATATTGGTAAAGCCGAAGGGAAAGACGGTTTGCGCCAGCGATTGTTTCAATACATGAAGTGTGGCTGGGGCGGGGGAAAAAACCATTGCGGTGGCCGTGCTATCTGGCAAATTGAAGATGCCCATCTGCTTCTATTGGCATACGAGACTTGCGACAACGCTTCCGCGCGCGAGCGACAGTTGATCAACGCATACAAAGAAAAGAACGGATGCCTTCCCCTTGCCAACTGGAGGATGTAATCCTTTATACAGCGATAGCTGCCGCCATAATGCCTGTGTCAGAGGCACCTTGTCCTTACTCATAACGAGCATCGGATTTTGCGCCCAAAAGCCAAAGCACAATAGATGATAATGCCTTTGGCCCTGTCATTGCGAGGAACCAGTGTGCACACCGGTGACGTAGGAATCCGTTTTCCGGCGCTTTTCAACCGGAGAATACGGATTGCCACGTCGCTTCGCTCCTCGCAAGGACAGGGCTATTCGTAGCTTGCAGCATACTTTTTGAGGCAGATGATCCGCCAAATACCAGCTCAAACAAAGTCGCCGGAGTACCTTCCTTACGGCGTGTGCCCCAGGCAGGTCTTTTTTCATTCACCGCGGCCGTTCCGGCAAGGAGCGTTTACGGATCCCCGACACCATGCCCGCCGCCGCGAACAGCGCCACCAGCGACGAGCCGCCGTAGCTGACAAACGGCAGCGTCAGGCCGATGACCGGCATCAAAAACAGACACATCCCCACGTTTACCGCCGTCTGGAACATCAGCATCGCCGCCACCCCTACGCATACGTAGGTCTCCAGCGGCGTCCCGGCGTGATACGCCGCCGCGAAGCACCGTATCACGATCGCGCTCAGCAAAAGCAGTACCGCCACACAGCCGATCATGCCCAGCTCCTCGCCGATGGCGGAGAAGATAAAATCCGTATGCCGCGCCGGCAGGCTGTTGCTGTATTCACTTTGGGTCTGGGTACCGCGAAACAGCCCCTGTCCGGTCAGTCCTCCACTGCCCAGCGCCAGAAGACTGCGATTTTGGTGCCATCCCACGCCCAGAGGATCCATCTCGCGGTCCAGCAGGATCAAAAACCGCTCTTTCATATAGGGGCGGATCACGTCCGCTTTCCACAGCGCGTATACCCCTGTGCCCGACAGCGCACCGGCAAGTGCGAACCAGCGGCCTTTCACGCCGGCGGCGTACGCCATGCAGAGAAAGATCACCGCGTATACCAGCGTACTGCCCATATCGCCGGAGGCGGCGTAATACAGCCCCGTCAAACCCAGCAGATAGCCGACCGGCAACAGCGCCCTGCGAAACCGCGGGATCGTTTTCTCCTGCCGCATCCACACAAGCTGGCGTGCCAGCACCGTAATAAACAGCAGCTTCACCGGCTCCGCCGGCTGGAGATTCACCGGAACGCCCGGTATGCTGATCCAAGCCCGATTGCCGCCCGCGCCGACTCCCAGCGGCGTAAAAAGGAGCGCGATCAGCACCGTGCCGGCAAGCGTCAGCCATTTCCAGCCTCCGGAAAGCCATCTGACGTCCAGCGCGGAAAAGAGCATATACGCCCCCACGCCGATCACCGCCGCCACAAGCTGGATCAGCACGTAGCTTCCGGTTTCCAGATACCGCGTGGCGCTTGCGATCATCACAAGTCCGAACGCCGTGGCGGCAGAGCAGAGCGCCAGCAAAACCGGGTCGCACTGCCGCCATAGATCGCCCCAAAAACGCCGCACCGTCCTTCCCTCCTCCGCAGATGTCTTTTCCGCCGTCTGACGTACTCCGGCGTACTATATGAAGTTTTCCCCGGAAACCTTTGCAATGCTCTTTTCTTTTTTGTTTTTTTGTGTTATACTGTGTCAAAATAGCGAAAAGAGGAGGGGCGGCGGTGCGGTATCTCACCCACAGCGAATCGGAAACGGAACAGCTGGGTCAATCGCTGGCGGCACAGCTCCACAGCGGCAGCGTGGTGGCGTTTACCGGCGATCTGGGCGCAGGAAAAACCGCCTTCACCCGGGGTCTTGCCAGAGGGCTGGGCTATACCGGCCGCGTCACCAGCCCCACCTTTACCATTGTCAACGAATACCGTGGCTCGCTTCCTCTTTTTCATTTCGATCTCTACCGTCTGCCGGACAGCGATTCTCTTTATGACATTGGATGGGACGATTACCTGCGCGGCGGCGGTGTTTGCGCTGTGGAGTGGAGTGAAAACGCCGCTGACGCTTTGCCGCCGGATACGGTGTTCGTCTCCATCCGGCGGGGCGAAGGCGAATGTGAGCGCATCATCACCGTAACGGGAGGGACGGCGTTTTGAAGATCCTTGCACTGGAAACCTCTGCCAAAAGCGTATCTGTCGCCGTCACGGAAGACGGCGCGGTGCTGTGCCGCAGTTACCTCAACGTGGGTCTCACCCACAGCAGGACGCTGATGCCGCTTTTGGACGACATGCTTAAAAACGCCGGTCTCACCGCCGCGGACGCCGATCTTGTCGCCGTGGCGGCAGGTCCCGGCTCCTTTACCGGACTGCGGATCGGCGTTGCAGCCGCCAAGGGTCTGGCGTGGGCGCTGGATAAGCCTTGTTGCGCCGTATCCACGCTGGAGGCGATGGCGATGAATCTCCGGCATACGGACGGCACGGTGCTCTGCGCCATGGACGCCCGGCGCGACCAGATCTACAACGCGCTGTTTTCCGCCGCCGGCGGCTCGCTGCGCCGGCTGTGTGATGACCGCGCCATTGACCTTGCCTCCCTTTGCGATGAGCTGAAAGAATCCCGTTTTGCTCCCGTGATCGTGGGTGACGGCGCCGCGCTGTGCTGTGCGTATCTTAAAGACGCGGGCGTTTCGTGCCGGATCGCGCCGCCGGAACTGGTGATGCAAAACGCCGTAGGCGTGGCGCTGGCGGCGCAGGAGATGGCGCGTCGGGGCGAAACCGTTTCACCCCAGGAGCTTGTCCCCCGGTATCTGCGCCTTTCCCAGGCGGAACGGGAGCGTCTGGCACGGGGATTGCCTTTGAATCAGTAAAACCAAAAAATTAACATAACGGAGGAACGACACTATGTGCAAGCAAACCAAGTACGGCCCGAAGGTGCATATCATGGATCATCCGCTGGTGGCGCACAAGCTGACCATCATGCGGGATAAGCACACCAGCGTAAAGGATTTCCGTGAGATCGTTTCGGAGATCGGTATGCTCATCACCTATGAGGCGACCCGTGACCTGCCGCTGACCACCAAGACCATTGAAACGCCTCTTTGCACGGCGGATATGCCTACGCTGGCAGGCAAGAAATTCGCCGTAGTGCCGATCCTGCGCGCCGGTCTGGGTCTGGTGGACGGCGTACTGCGTATGGTGCCTTCCGCCCGGGTGGGGCACATCGGTATGTTCCGCGACGAGGAGACGCTGGAGCCGCATCTTTACTTCTGCAAACTGCCCAAGGACGTGGCGGACCGCGACATCATCATCGTCGATCCCATGCTGGCTACCGGCGGCAGCGCGGATATGGCGATCGCGGAGATGAAAAAGCGCGGCTGTAAGAATATCAAGCTCATGGTGCTGGTGGCGGCGCCGGAGGGCGTGGAGTACATCATCTCCCGTCATCCCGACGTGGACATCTACGCCGGCGCGCTGGACGATCATCTGAATGAAAACGGCTACATCGTGCCGGGTCTGGGCGACGCGGGCGACCGCATCTNNGTGTACACCGCCGCGAAGGACGAGCGGCTCAACTCGCACTACTACATCGTTCCGGGGCTCGGCGACGCGGGCGACCGCATCTTCGGAACGAAATAAACATATTGCAAGGCGGCGCTCCGGCGCCGCCTGCTCTTTTACCGCGCCGCGCCATCTTTTTTGTTGCAATCCGGCGGCGGCAGGGGTATAATGGAAATACAACCGAACACCGGTAGCTGTAACGAAGTGCTTCGCGCACGGGCTGCAACTATCACTGGGCGCAAGCCCCAGTGTTTCAGATCCGCCGGGATTTGAAACATTTTTTATTACAAGGAGGGTATCGCTATGGTTCTTGTCACCAACGGACGACTCATCACCAGGGACAGTGCGGCGAAAGGCTATTACGCCCGCGGCGCCGTCGCCTACGAGGGAAGCACCATCACCGCCGTAGGCGAAGAGCGTGAGCTTCGCGCCCGGTATCCCGGTGCGGAGATCATTGACGCCCGGGGCGGCGTCATCATGCCCGCGCTGATCAACGCCCATACCCATATCTACTCCGCGCTGGCGCGGGGGCTTGCCATCGAGGGCAACAACCCCACCAATTTCTACGAAGTGCTGGACGGCACGTGGTGGGCGATGGACCGGAAGCTGACACTGGAAGGAAGCCGCGCCAGTGCCGACGCGCTGTTGATCGACTGCATCAAGCAGGGCGTGACCACCATCTTCGATCACCACGCCGCCTACGCTCAGATCCCCGGTTCCCTGTTCCAGATCGGCGAGAGCGCCAAACGGTTCGGGATCCGCGCCTGTTTGTGCTACGAGGTCAGCGACCGGGACGGGCAGGAAAAATGCGATCAGGCGATCGCCGAGAACGCCGAATGGATCAGCTATTGCGAGAAAAACAAGGATCCCATGCTGGCGGCCATGTTCGGCGGACACGCCCTCTTTACCCTGTCCGACCGCACCTTTGAGAAGATGGTGGCGGCAAACAACGGGCGCACCGGCTTCCATATCCATGTTTCCGAGGGCATGGACGACGTATACGACAGTCTTCGCAACTACGGCCGCCGCCCGGTACAGCGGCTCCACGACCACGGCATTTTAGGCGACAGGACTCTGCTGGGTCACTGTATCCACGTCAATCCCGCCGAGATCGACCTGATCGCGCAAACCGGCACCATGGTGGTGAACAACCCGGAATCCAATATGTCCAACGCCGTAGGCGTATGTCCCGTATTGCCACTGCACCGGGCCGGTATCCTTCTGGGTCTGGGCACCGACGCGTGGACCAACGATATGATCGAGTCTCTCAAGGCGGCGCTGTGCGTCCAGCGTCTGAACGCCTGTTTGCCAAACGTGGCGTGGTGCGAGGTAACGGAGATGCTCTTTGCCAACAACGCCAAGATCGCCGCCAAATACTTCCCCCAGCCGCTGGGCGTTCTGCGTCCCGGCGCGGCGGCGGATATCATCGTGATGGATTATAAACCCTACACCCCGTTCTCCGACGAGAATATCGACGGGCATATCCTCTTCGGTATGACCGGCAAGCTCTGCCGCACCACCATCGCCGGCGGCCGCCTGCTCATGCGTGACCGGGAGCTGATCGGCATTGACGAGGAGGCGGAAAACGCCCGCATTCTGGAGACCGCCAAGAAGCTCTGGGGTGAGCTGAACCATCGGGTCTATTGATAGAAAGGAGCTGTTATTATGTCCGAGAAAATGACGCCGCTGTCCTTTGCCTCGCTGATGAACTGGGCGCTGGCGGAATACGCCGCCGACGGCACGCTCTTCGGCGTACGCAAACCCTTCCGCGGCGACGGGAGAACGCTTCCCCTGTTCGGTGAAACGATTGAAACGCCGTTCGGTCCCGCCGCCGGTCCCAACAGCCAGATGGCGCAGAACATCATCGCCGCCTACTTTGCCGGCGCCCGGTTCTTCGAGCTGAAAACGGTGCAGAAGATGGACGGTGCGGAGCTGGCGGCGTGTGTGCCGCGCCCCTGCATTCTGGCGGACGACGAGGGGTATAACCAGGAATGGTCCACCGAGCTGACCGTACCCCAGGCGATGGAGGAATATATCAAGGCGTGGTGCGCCTTGAAGATCTTCAGCCGCGTGTACGGTCTTGGCTCGCCGGACGGGTTCATATTCAATATGTCCGTAGGCTACGATCTGGACGGCATCCGCGGCGCGAAGATCGACGCGTATATCGAAGGCATGAAGGATGCGTCCTCCACGGCGATCTTCCGTGAGTGCCTCGCCGTACTGCGCCGCCTCTTCCCTGCCCATATCGACTATATCAACGCCATCTCCCCCTGCGTCAGCCGTTCGGTGACGCTCTCCACGCTCCACGGCTGTCCGCCCCAGGAGATCGAGCGTATCGCCTCCTACCTTATCCGGGAAAAGCACCTGCACACCTTCGTCAAGTGCAACCCCACCATTTTAGGTTACGAGACGGCGCGTTCCATCCTCGATTCCATGGGCTACGATTACGTGGTGTTTGACGATCATCATTTCCGGGAAGACCTCCAGTGGAGCGACGCGGTACCCATGTTCGAGCGTTTGGAATCGCTGGCATCGTCGGAGGGCTTGAGCTTCGGGCTGAAGCTGTCCAACACCTTCCCGGTGGATACCACACGCGGCGAACTGCCGGGAAACGAAATGTATATGTCCGGCAGATCCCTCTTCCCCCTGACCATGGAGATGTGCCGCCGGATCAGCCGTCAGTTCGGCGGCAGACTGCGCCTTTCCTATGCCGGCGGCGCCGACGCGTTCAGCGCCTCAAAACTCTTCGCCGCCGGTATCTGGCCCATCACCGTTGCCACCACCATCTTGAAGCCCGGCGGCTATAACCGCCTGCGTCAATTGGCGGAATCCGTAAAGGATATCCCCTTTACAGCATTTGCCGGCGTGGACACGGAGGCGATCGAGGCGCTGGCGCTTTCCTGCCGTGAGGATCCCCATTACCGCAAGAGCGTCAAGCCTCTGCCCCGGCGCAAGAGCACCCTGGGCGTACCTTGGACCGACTGCTTCAGCGCGCCGTGCAAGGGCGGCTGCCCCATCGAGCAGGATATCCCCGAATACGTGGAGCTGTGCCGCAAGGGTCTGTACGCTCCGGCACTCAAGCTCATCATGGAGCGCAACCCCCTGCCCTTCATCACCGGCACCATCTGCGCCCATCGCTGTCAGAATAAGTGCACCCGTAATTTCTACGAGGAGTCGGTACGGATCCGCGATACGAAGCTGTTGGCGGCGGAGCGCGGCTATGAGGCGGTGCTGGCGTCCTTACGACCCGGCGCGCCTGTGGCGNNCCGCCGTGATCGGCGGCGGCCCCACCGGCATGGCGGCGGCGTATTTCCTCGCCCGTGCCGGCGTGGCGGTGACGATCTTTGAGCGGCAAGCCACGCTGGGCGGCGTGGTGCGCCACGTGATCCCCTCCTTCCGTATCAGCGACGAGGCCATCGAGAAGGACGTGTCGTTCCTGAAAAAACTGGGCGTTACCATCTGCTGCGGCGCGGCAGCTCCCTCTGTGGACGAGCTGAAAGGCGCTGGCTATACCCATATCCTCTTTGCCACCGGCGCGTGGCAGGCAGGCCGTCTGGAGATTCCGGGCGACGTGGCGGGTGTGATCGGCTGGATGCAGGGCGTGAAGTCCGGCGCCATCGGCGTAGGCGGTAACGTGGCGGTGGTCGGCGGCGGCAACACCGCTATGGACGCGGCGCGGCTTGCCAAGCGCAGCGGCGCACAGCGCGTGACCATTGTCTATCGCCGCACGAAAAAGTACATGCCTGCCGAGGAACACGAACTGGAGCTGGCAATGGCGGACGGCGTGGAATTTGCCGAGCTTGCCGCGCCGGTGCGCCAACAGGACGGCACGTTGACCTGTGAGAAGATGGTGCTGGGCGAGCCGGATGAAACCGGGCGCCGCTCCCCCGTGGGTACCGGCGAGTTCTTTGATATCCCCTGCGATCTGGTGATCTCCGCCGTAGGCGAACAGGTGGACAGCGCCCTGCTCCAAGCAAACGGCATTGAGACCGACCGCCGGGGCAGACCGGCGTTTCAAACCAATCTCCCCGGCGTATACGCCGCGGGTGACGCCCGGCGCGGACCTGCCACCGTGGTGGAGGGTATTGCCGACGCCGCCGCCTTTGCCAGGGAGGTCACCGGCCGCGATCATACCTATGAGATCCCTGCCGCGGCGCGCGTCACCGCCGCCGAGGCGTCGGCGCGCAAGGGGATCCTCTGCGCCAAGGCCCCCTGTGAGGGCGATCGGTGCCTCCAGTGCAGTACGGTGTGCGAAAACTGTGTAGACTCCTGCCCCAACCGTGCCAACGTGTCCGTCACCCTTTCCGACGGGCGGCGGCAGATCCTCCATATCGACCGCCTTTGCAACGAGTGCGGCAACTGCACTGCTTTCTGCCCCTACGATTCCGCCCCCAGCCGGGATAAATTCACGCTCTTCGCCTGTGCCGAAGATCTGGCGGACTCGAAGAACGCCGGCGCCGTCTTTCTGGACGAGCGCCGCGTGCTGGTTCGCACCTTCGGTGAGCCCAGGGAATACGATCTGCTGGGCGTGAACGATCTTCCGTCGGAGCTGGAAACGCTGTTGCTGACCGTAAAGAAACGCTATGCGTATCTCCTTGTGTAAAGCATTGTAACTTTACAGCACTTTGTGAAAACGCTCCGGCGGAATCCCGCCGGAGCGTTTTATATTCTTCTTTTTCTCACCCCGTGGCGCTGGTCACGATCCGTGACCAGGAGGCGAAATCCACGTCACTGGCACTGCGGATCAAGCAGACCGCCGTTTGGAAAAAGTCCCGCTCCGCCGCCTCTTCGTTCTGCTCGGACAATACGTTGGTATCTATCCGATAATTCGTACCGCAGCAGTCAAAAAACGCGTACAGGTATTCGCCGCCGCTTTCCGGTCGGAAACGGTAAAACGCGACCTCCTGCCCCTCTACCACGGTAGTAACGGTGTTGGAAACCTCCGGCAAGGGAAAGCTCTCGCGGCTCTCCTCCGGGTGAAGCGTCACCGTGATCAAGCCGGAAGACCAATCGTTGCAGAGAAACCCCAGATACACTTCCGCCACGTCGCCCCAGCCGTAGCGCTTCACACCGCCCCAGAGATAGGGCGGCGCCTCCTCCGGCCACACCTCCGGCAGGATCTGCGTCAGCTCATCGGAGGTGATCAGCGTGGCGGAAACGTCGGAGCGATATGCCACTTCCGTTTCCGGCATACGGGTCGCTTCATTATATACCACCGGGCGGTCGCTTCCCGTCTGTCCGCCGTCCGCCGTGCCGGAATCGCCGTGCCGCAGGAAAAAGCCGTCCAGTAACAAAAGCGCACATACCACCGCGCCGATCGTGATCAGGATCCACCGCGCCGATCGGGTCTTGCGGTCACGGCTCACCGGTTCCTCGCGGCCTTCGCCGACGGGGTTTCGTTCTTGTTTATCCATACCAAGGCTCCTTTTTCTGTCTGTCTGCATTGTATCTTCGCCACAGCGTAAAAGCAAGCGAAAAAAATACACGGGGGCGCTGGATTTTTCGGAAAAATATGCTATCATAGAAGCATAAAGACGCATTCGGGGAGGCAACGGCTATGAAGATCCTGTTTCGCGGCGGCACGGTGGTGTCCGGCAAGGGCACGAAAAAAGCGGACGTTCTGGTGGAGGGCGAGAAGATCCTCCGGGTGGGCCGCTCCCTTCCCCTGCCCGACGGCGCGGAAGTGATCGACGCCGCCGGTCTTATCCTCCTGCCCGGCTTTATCGACGCCCACACCCATTTTGATCTGAGCGTGGCAGGCACTACCACCTGCGACGATTTTGAAAGCGGCTCCCTCGCCGCGTTGCGTGGCGGCACCACTACCGTGGTCGATTTTGCCGCCCCGGACAAGGGGGAGAGTCTTGCCTTTGGATTGCGTAAATGGCACGAGAAGGCCGACGGTCGCTGTCACTGCGATTACGGTTTCCACATGACCATTGACACTTGGAATCCGTCCATTGAACGGGAGATCGACGATATGTACGCCGCCGGCATCTCCTCGTTCAAGATGTATATGACCTATCCTGCCATGATGCTGTCGGACGGTGAGATCTATCATGCATTATGTAAACTTCGTCAAAAAGGCGGCATCTGCGGCGTCCACTGTGAAAACAGCGGCGTGATCGACGCGCTGGTCGCCGGTTGCAAGGCGCGGGGTGAAAACGGCGTAGGCTGTCATCCGCGGACGCGTCCGGCGTATCTGGAGGCGGAGGCGGTGTCGCGTCTTCTGCGGATCGCCCAGGCGGCGGACGCGCCGGTGGTCATCGTGCATCTGACCAACCGTCAGGCGCTTTTGGAGGTGGAGAACGCCCGTAAACGCGGTCAGCGCGTCTACGTGGAGACCTGCCCCCAATACCTGCTGTTGGACGAGAGCGTATACGATCTGCCGGACTTTACGCAAGCCGCCGGATATGTCTGCGCGCCGCCCATCCGCGCCGAGGCGGATCGCAACGCCCTGTGGGCGGCACTGCGCCGGGGCGAGATCCAGACGGTTTCCACCGATCACTGCGCCTTTACTCCGGCGCAAAAGGAACTGGGGCGCGGCGATTTTACGAAAATACCCGGCGGTCTGCCCGGTGTGGAGACCCGTGGCGAACTGCTCTATACCTACGGCGTGACCACCCGGAAGATCAGTCTTGCCGCTATGTGCCGCGTGCTGGCGGAAAATCCCGCCAAGCTCTACGGGATGTATCCCCGCAAAGGCGTCATCGCGCCGGGCGCCGACGCCGATCTGGTGCTCTACGATCCTGCGGCGGATCACACCGTCCGCGCCGTCGATCTTGTCAGCCGGGCACAGTACACACCCTATGAGGGTCTTGCCGTGCGCGGCGGCATCCGGCAGGTATGGCTCCGCGGCGTAAAAGCCGTGGACGGCGGCGTGCTGACTGGCGCGGCGCAGGGCGTCTTTATCCCCCGCGGCAAAAATATGCTGTAAAGAAACGAGGAATCACAGATGAAAACTACGCTGGAAGCCATCCTCTATACCCAGTCGCCCGCCCTCTTTCTCTCGGCGGTGATCCTGCTGGCGCTATACTTTATCCGCCGCAAAGAGCACGCGATCCGTTCCGTGCTGGATCTGATCGGCGGCATCGGCTGTATCGTGCTGGGTGTGGCGCTCTATTTCATCGGCATCGGCGCGGAAGTGTTTACCATAAAGGATTTCTGGCAGATCCGCACCCCCGGCTGGGTGGGTATGGCGGTGGTACTGCTCCTTGCCGCCGTAACGCTGTTTCGCACGGTACAGCGGTTTTTCCGCCGTCGCGCCGAATCGCGCCGTGCCGACCGGGCGCAGCGTGAGCATCAACGCCAGTTGGAGGACGTGTGGAAGGACGCCTACGCCTCCGGCATGGCGGACGCCATGGCAACCGGCTCCGGCACGTCGGAACCGGAGGAGCCGGTCAAGCCGGAGGGACAGGATCCGGCGTAGCGTCCGTTAAAGCGTATTAGAAGACTGCCGCAGAAGTATTCCCTCTGCGGCAGTCTTTCTTGATATGGAAATTCCCTTCGCGCGTTACTTGCCGGTCATCACCGTCATCACTTCAAATTCCTCCGGGTTGAGCGTCTTTTCCATCGCCAATCCCTCCATGATGTCCCGGTTGATGATCTGCTCGCCCTTGGCGCATACTACCCGGTTGGTCTTGCCCTCCGCCAGAAGGCGCACCGCCTCGTAGCCCATACGGGTCGCCATCACACGGTCCTTCACCGTAGGCGCGCCGCCCCGCTGGATATGCCCCAGGATGGTAACTCTGGGATCGAGCCCCATCTCCTGGCGGATCTGCTCGCCCACGTCCACGGCGCTGGCGGCGCCTTCCGCCACCACGATAATGAAGTTGGTCTTGCCGGACAGCCGGGCGCGGCGGATCTTATCCGCCACGTGGCTTTCAAAGCTGTACGGACGCTCCGGCACCAGTACGGCGGTGGCGGCCACCGCCACACCTACCTGCGGCGCCAGATATCCGGCGTGACGCCCCATCACCTCCACCACGGCGCAACGCTCGTGGGACTGCATGGTGTCGCGCAG
>DBWU01000075.1:1398-3276 GCA_002309395.1 Oscillospiraceae bacterium UBA1230 | reverse complement strand
CCACCGCCGTGTTAGCGGCGGTATCGAACCCGATGGTATAATCGGTGCAGACGATATCGTTATCAATGGTGCCGGGGATCCCCACCACGCTGACGCCGTAGCTCGCCAGCGCGCTGGCGCCGCGGAACGTGCCGTCGCCNNATGGCGACGATGCCCTCCAGCCCCAGGAGCTTGCAGGTGGCCACCGCCTTTTTCATGCCTTCCTCTGTGCGGAACTGGTCGCTCCGCGCCGTGTAGAGTATAGTGCCGCCCCGATTGATGATCCGGCTGACAGAGTTGCCGTCCATAGGGAAAATATCACCGCTTATCAATCCGGCATAGCCGCGGCGGATGCCCACCACCTCAATGCCGCGCGCCAGCGCGGAGCGGACCACCGAGCGGATCGCCGCGTTCATACCCGGCGCATCGCCGCCGCTGGTCAACACGCCGATGCGTGAAACAGAACTTTTTTTCTCCATTGCATATCCCCTTCTTCAGCGCCTTGCCGCGCCGACGTTTCTCCGCTTACACCATAGCACATTTTCCCGCCGCAGGCAAGCACTTTTCTTTTTGGAAATATGCGTGACAAAACGGCCGTTCGGTGGTATAATCGACGAAATAGAGGAGGGATGGTATGCATCCGCAATTTCAAATGCTCAACGTTCGCTTTTTTCTGCGTGCGTACGTTTATACGGGCAGCATCGGTGATTTCCGCTATCGGTTTGCCCATGAGGATAAAACCACCATCCACGCCGCCGTATACACGAAACTCTGCTTTGAAAAGGCGCAGGACGTGACGGTACGGGACTTTCCGTGGACGGAGGAGGGCGTGGGTTCCCTGCGCCAATGGCTGCAGGAACGCTACGAGGCATTTTCGGCGGAGGGTTGTCTATGAATATTCGTTTGATCGTAAAAACCGTGGGCTATATGCTGCTGGTGGAGGCCGGTTGTATGATCCTGCCGCTGGTGGTATCGCTCTATTACGGCGAACCCACGTGGCGTGTGTTCGTTCTGGTGGCGGCTGTCTGCGCCCTGTTTGGCGCGGTCATGGCGCGTCCCCGTCGCGGCGACAACGTGCTCATGCAGGGGCGTGACGGTTACGTGGCGGTGGCCGCCGCGTGGGTCAGTCTTGCCCTCTTCGGCGCGGTGCCGTACGTGGTCAGCGGCGCGATCCCCCGGTATATCGACGCCGTGTTTGAAACCGTTTCGGGTCTTACCACCACCGGCGCCACCATTTTGCAGGAGATCGAGGGTCTGCCCAAGGGCATTTTGTTCTGGCGTTCGGAGACCCAGTGGATCGGCGGCATGGGGGTGCTGGTGATGTTCCTGGCGCTGATGCCCAAGGCAGGTGCCGGCGCGGTGCATCTGATGCGCGCGGAGAGCCCCGGCCCCATCAAATCCAAGATCGTGCCCAAGGTCAGCGACACCGCCAAGATCCTCTACTGCATCTATATCAGCCTCACAGCGCTGGAGATCTTGTCCCTTCGTATTGCCGGTATGACCTGGTTTGACGCGGTGAACCACGGCTTCACCACCATGGCGACCGGCGGCTTCTCCGTGAAAAACGCCAGTATCGCCGCCTATGACCACCTCCCCGGCGTGGCGTGGGTCATTTCGGTGTTCACGTTCCTGGCAGGCGTCAACTTCGCGCTGATGTTCGCGGCGCTGCGCGGCGGTATCCGCCAGGTCTTTCGCAGCGCCGAACTGCGGCTCTATATTGCCCTGATCGTGCTTTGCACCGCCGCCATTACGCTGAATCTCTGGCTGGAAGGCGGCGCGCCGCTGTCCGGTGCCGCAGGGGACGCGGCGTTTCAGGTCGTCACCATTGTCACCACCACCGGCTATACCACCCGTGATTTCGGGCAGTGGAGCGTATTCTGCCAAACGATCCTGGTGATT
>DBWU01000075.1:0-1354 GCA_002309395.1 Oscillospiraceae bacterium UBA1230 | reverse complement strand
TGATCTGGTGCAAGAGTCTGCGGCGCGATCTGCGGCGCATCGTGCATCCCAAGCACGTATCCGTGATTCGGATCGACGGGCAGGACGTGAGTGAAAGCGTCGTGGCGACCTGCCACGGTTTTCTGGTGGCGTATCTGCTGATCCTGATCGCCGGCACGCTGGTGGTCAGTTGGGACGGTCCCGGTCTGGTGGAATCGCTCACCGCTTCCATCACCTGCATCGGCAACGTAGGACCGGGTCTGGGCGCCGTGGGTCCGTCTGGCAATTTCAGCTATCTGTCCGGCTTGAGCAAGGCGGTTTTGTCGCTGGAAATGCTGATGGGCCGTCTGGAGCTGATGCCTTTGCTGGTACTGCTGGCGCCCGGCACGTGGCGGCGTCATTGAGGTTTCTCACGGCTGATACGCCGTCTATCCGACCGCCGTTCCGGGCGGTGAAAGGAGCGATCCGATTTTGTACGACGATGTATCCTATCGAAGAGAATACGAGCGTCGCCGCGCCATACGCCGCAAGCGCGCCAGGCAGCGCCGCCGCAGGGCAAGGCTCCGCGCCGCAGGATGCTTCGTCAGCCTTCTGCTGATCGTCGCCATGTTTCTGGTGATCGCTCATCAAAAGCAGCCTCAGCCGGAGGATACGGCGCAAACGCTTCCCGCGGGTGACAGCGGCGATCAGGGCGGCGCCTCCTCACGCTACCCGGAGCTTTACAGCCGACTTGACGCCGACGGCGACGGTATTGACGATTACCACGACATCATGCAGGGCGCCCGCGCCTATATCGCCACGAACCCTGTCTACGAAAGCCGGTATTATGCCGGCGGCTATCCCGACGACGGGTACGGCGTGTGTACCGACGTGATCTGGGCGGCGTTCCGCGCCGCCGGTTACGAGCTGAAAGATCTGGTGGACGCGGATATTGCCGCCCACCCGTGGCGTTATCCCCATATGGACGAGGCGGATCCCAACATCGACTTCCGCCGCGTCAACACGCTGGACTGCTTCTTCTCAGCCTATGCCCAGACGCTGACCTGCGAATTTGATGACCCCTCCCAGTTCCAGCCGGGCGATATCCTCGTCTTCGGTGACCGGGACCATATCGCCATCTGTTCCGATAAGCGCAATCTGGCTGGAATGCCCTACATCATCCATCACGGCTCACTGGAGGACGGGCCCATCGAGGCGAACCATATCTACCGCCATGAGGTCACGGGTCACTACCGCTGGAACGGCGGTGTATGAGCCGATTCGTTTCACGCCCCGCAGGGGAACGGCTTTGTCCGTCCCCCTGCGCTTTTTTGTGCGGAAATAATTTGGTAACAATGGCGGATTTGTAGGTTTGTCAAACATATTGGACAGAGAA
>DBWU01000022.1:6839-25717 GCA_002309395.1 Oscillospiraceae bacterium UBA1230 | reverse complement strand
GATCAAGTATGACAACTGCAATGCAGATGCCAACGTCATGAGCCAGATAATCGCCAACTTCATTGCTGACAAGGTCGATGTCATGGTTGGAGTAGCAACACCTGTTGCAATGCAGATGCAGGCCGCCACNNATCGCCAACTTCATCGCCGACAAGGTTGATGTCATGGTCGGTGTCGCAACACCGGTGGCCATGCAGATGCAGGCCGCTACGGAAGACAACGGAATCCCAGTCGTGTTTGCTGCCGTGTCCGATCCGCTTGCAACCGGAATCGTGGCTTCGCTTGAGGCTCCCGGTGCAAATATCACAGGTACATCCGACTTTCTGGACACCAATGCGGTCATGAACCTCATTTTTGCACTGAATCCCGGAGCAAAGAAGGTCGGACTTCTGTTCGATGCAGGACAGGATTCATCAACGACTGCGATCGCAACCGCCAAGGACTTTCTCAAGGCAAAGGGCGTGGAGGTCGTCGAGAGGATGGGAACCACGGTAGACGAGGTCATCCTTGCAGCCAAGGCCCTCATCGCCGACAAAGTCGACGCAGTTTTCACACCGTCCGACAACACCATCATGACGGCTGAGCTTTCCATCTACGAGATGCTTGCGGCCGCAGGAATCCCGCATTACGCAGGAGCCGATTCATTCGCACTCAACGGNNTACGGCGTCGATTACGCCAACCTCGGAAGGGTCACCGGCGACATGGTCGGAGAAATCCTTCTGGACGGAGCCAAGCCTGCATCAATGGCCGTCAGGACCTTCGACAACGGAACCGCAACGGTCAATGTTGAGACTGCCGCGATAATGGGATATGATTACGATGCTCTTTCGGCCAAGTTCGGTCCGTACTGCACCAAGGTCGTTCCCATCAAGACCGCGGAAAGCTTCTGACAACAGGGTGGATGATGTTTACCACAATACTAGGGCTCGGCGCCACGGCGCTTGAGCTGGGGCTGATAAGCTCCCTTACAGTACTTGCATTGTTTTTGAGCTATTCGATGCTCAACGTATGCGATCTTTCGACTGACGGCTGCTTCACACTGGGGGCGGCCGTCGGCGCTGTCGTGGCGATTTCCGGTCACCCGTACCTTTCGATCGTCGTTGCCCTCGGAGTGGGTATGGTCTCCGGATGCATAACCGCGCTCCTGCAGACCAAGATGGGCATCGACAGCCTTCTTTCCGGAATCATCGTGAACACCGGCCTCTATTCGGTGAACATCGCAATCATGGGCGGTGCCTCGCTTCTGAACATGAACAAGACGGAGACCGTGTTCACCAAGGCCAAGACGCTTCTTTCGGGGACGTTCATGAGTTCCCAGTACCGTCTTGTAGTTGTGATTCTGTTCGTGGTGCTGGCGCTGGTCCTTTTGACGTGGTTCCTCAAGACCAGGCTCGGCCTTGCCATCCGCGCCACCGGCAACAACCCCGATATGGTGCGCTCCTCATCCATCAATCCGGCGTTTACCACCATCGTGGGTCTGTGCGTTGCCAATGCCTTCACGGGCCTGTCCGGCTGTCTTTTGGCGCAGGCGCAGAAGTCGGTGAACATTGATATCGGCACGGGTATGGTCACCATCGCGCTGGCGTCGCTCCTGATCGGCAACACCTTCGCCGGTAAGGGGCGGAACGTTCCGCTCCGTTTGGCAGGCGCGGTACTGGGCGCGGTGATCTTCCGGCTGGTGTACATGGTGGCGCTGCGGTTCCACATGCCGGCGTTCATGCTTAAGCTGGTATCCTCGGTGATCGTGATCATCGCCATTGCCGGACCGTATTTGAAATCACAGTTTCCCGTTTTGCGCCGGCGCCTCGTGCACCGGGGCGGAAAGGAGGCGCGGTGATGCTCTCGATACGGCATATTTCCAAGACCTTTTATCCCGGCACCGCCAATGCCAAAACGGCGCTGGACGACCTGTCGCTGGAAGTGGCGCGGGGGGATTTCATCTCCATCATCGGCGCCAACGGCGCGGGAAAATCCACACTGTTCAACGCCATCTGCGGCACGTTTTTGACTGACAGCGGCGCTATCTTACTGGACGGGCAGGACATTACGCTCCTGCCGGAGCATAAGAGGGCGTTCCATATCGGGCGGCTGTTCCAGGATCCCCTGCGCGGTACGGCGCCGGGCATGACCATTGAGGAAAATCTGGCACTGGCGGCAGGACACGGCGGCTGGATCTCTACCGTGTCCAAGGCGGACAAGAAGCTGTTCCGCGAAAAGCTGTCACTGCTGGGGATGGATTTGGAGAACAGAATGCGCCAGCCGGTGGGTCTTCTCTCCGGCGGACAGCGGCAGGCGCTGACGCTGATGATGGCGACCATCGATCCGCCCAAACTGCTTTTATTGGACGAACACACCGCCGCGCTGGATCCGTCGGCGGCGGAAAAAGTGCTGGAGCTGACGAAAAGGATCGTGGCGCAACAGCACCTGACCTGCCTGATGATCACCCACAACATGGCGTCTGCGCTGGCGCTGGGCAACCGCACCGTGATGATGGACCGGGGGCGGATCCTCTTTGACGTATCCGGGCAGGAACGGCGCGATTTAACGGTGCCGGATCTTTTAGAGCGGTTCCGCGCCTCCTCCGGCAGGGCGCTGGATAACGACCGTATGCTGTTGGGTACGGACGAGTAAAACGAAAAAAGAGTCACGGCACGTATGCCGTGACTCTTTTTATACTGTTTTTTCAGGAGGCGTACAGCAGACCCACCAGCCAGTTCAGCAATCGGCCGGGGAGGATACGCACCAAAAACGTGAAGAGTTTGTAGGTAAAGCCGATGGTGTAGACGGGCGCCACCGTCTTTTTCTGCGCCACCCGCGCGATAAAGCGACCTGCCGCCGCCGGATCCATGCCGGTCTGCTCATCGTGTTCCATGCGTCCCACGCTGCGGCTGATGCGCCCTTCGTACACGTCGTCGCCCACCGTCAGCTTTTCCCGTGCAGCGGTAAAGCCGGTTTTGATATCACCGGGCTGTACGGCGCATACGGTAATGCCGAAGGGACGAACCTCGTTGGCAAGCGCCGCGGTATAGGCGTTGACTGCCGCCTTGCCGGCGGAGTAATACGCCTGAAAGGGAATGGCGATGGGCGCCGCCACGCTGCTCAAATTCACGATACGACCGTATCCCTGCCGGCGCATCAAGGGGAGTACCGCCCGATTCATGCGTACCATGCCGAAGAAATTCACGTCAAAGAGCCGCTTGGCTTCCGCGGTGTCGGTAAACTCCACCGCACCGGAAATGCCGAAACCGGCATTATTCACCAGCACGTCGATCTGCCCCGCCTCTTCCATGACCTGCGCCACCGCGGCGCGTACCGCGGCCTCGTCGGTAATGTCGGCGGAAACGTGGCGCAGACCCTCCACGCCTTCGGCGCGGCGGCTGAATTCATACACGGTATAGCCGGCGTCTTTGAGGCATAGCGCCGTGGCTTTTCCAATGCCGGAGGTGCCTCCGGTGACAATAGCGACCTTACGCATGGAGCATCACATCCGCGATAATGTCCATCGCCTCGTCCAGCAGAGCTTCCGTGTGGGTCGCCATATAGCTGGTGCGCAACAGCGCCTCGCCCTCCGGCGTAGCGGGCGGCAAGGTGGGATTGACGTAAACGCCCCGATCGTAGATCTTGGCGGCAACGTCCAGCGTGCGGTACGTTTCATACGTATAGATGGGGATGATAGGCGTGGGAGCGTACAGTGCGCTCTCGCGGATCTTCAAACCCCGATCCGTCATGCCCTTGCGGGCGTACATGCTCAGATCCCGCAGGCGATCCGGCAGCTCGGGATGCGCCTCCAGATGCTTCAGCGCCGCCAGCGCCGTGGCGCAGTTGGCAGGGGGTATGGAAGCGGAGAAAATGAAGGGACGGGACGCGTGGCGCACAAACTCCGTCACCTCTGCGCTGGCTGCCATATAGCCGCCCAAAGACGCCAGAGACTTGGAGAACGTACCCATATATACGTCCACCTGATCTTCCAGACCGAAGTAGCTGGCGGTACCGCGGCCGCCCTCGCCCAGCACACCCAGACCGTGGGCGTCGTCCACCATGACGCGGGCGCCGTATTTCTTCGCCAGCGCGCAGATCTCCGGCAGTTTGGCAATATCGCCGCCCATGGAGAACACACCGTCGGTGATGATAAGCGCGCCGGCGGTCTCCGGCACACGCTGGAGACATTTTTCCAGCGCGTCCATATCGCTGTGGGCGTAGCGGAGCATCTTGCCGTAGCTCATCTGGCAGCCGGCGTAGATGCTGGCGTGGTTTTCCTTATCGCAGATCATGTAATCGTGCCGCCCCACCAACGCGCTGATGATGCCCACGTTGGACTGGAAGCCGGTGCCGAAGGTGATCACGCCGTCTTTACGCAGGAATTTGGCGAGCTCCGCCTCCAGCTCCAGATGGAGCTCCAGCGTGCCGTTGAGGAACCGGGAGCCGGAACAGCCCGTGCCGTATTTTTCCAGCGCGCGGATCCCCGCCTCAACGATCTCGGGATGAATGGTCAGACCCAGATAGTTGTTGGAGCCGAGCATGATCCGGCGCTTGCCCTCCATGATGACCTCCACGTCCTGCCGGGATTCCAGCGCGTGGAAATACGGATAAACGCCCCGTGCCTTCAGTTCGCCAGCAAGAGAGGGCTGAGAACATTTCTCGAATAGATCCATGGGTTTTTGCCCCTTTCCGTCGAATACAAAATATACTTCATTATAGGCGCACAGGTTAGCCGTGTCAAATATTTCTTTGCGGCTGCCTATAAATAGAGCTTGCGTGTTTCGTTATAAAAGCCCACGATGTCGTGGAGCATCTCGAATTGCGTAAAGTCGTTGTTATACGCCACGTTGATCTCCCGCGTCATGCTCAGATTTTCCACCGGCAATACGGCGATCTTGCCTTTTTTCAGCTCGTCGAGACACACGCTGCGCGCCAGCACGGATACGCCCAGATTCCGCCGGATCAGATCCTTGATGGTCGCCATGTTGTCCACCTCCAGGATCACGTTGAACTCATCCAGACTCATGTTGTTGCTCTCCAGATGCGCCTGGAAAAGATTCCGCGTGCCGGAATCGGGCAGGCGGAGGATCATGCGCTCCTGCTTGAGTTCCTCCAGCGTGACCATGCTCTTTTTGGCAAAAGGATGGTCGGTGGCCACCGCCAGCACCAGATAGTCGGTATCCAGCAGAAGATGGTGGACGGAGGGATCGGCGATCCGCCCTTCGATCACGGCGATATCCAGTTGATAGCTTTTGAGCATGGTGTAGAGATTGCTCACCGTGTCGGTGATCATCTTGATGCTGACGCTGCCCCGGCGGGCGCAGTATTTCGCCAGCGTCTCGGCGATGGGGTTGCTCTCCGCCGTATGGGTGATGCCCACGGTGAGATGCTCCATCTCGGCGGCGTTGTCGCTGAGCTTTTTCAGAAGGTTATCGTACAGCGCTACTTCCTTCTTGGCATAGTTGACTACCGACTCCCCCTGCCGGGAAAGAAGCAATTTGCCGTTGATCCGCTCGAAAATACGCACGCCCAGCTCCTGCTCCAGCGCCCGGATATGCTGACTCACAGCCGGCTGGGTGATCGACAGCCGCGCCGCCGCCTTCGTATAATTCCGGCATTCTTCCACCGCCAACAGCGTATATATCTTTTGATCTACCATGGTACCGCACCACCATTACAAAATATTATGCAGATGAAAATAAATATAATTTGACATTATGCCGATAACCGCTAAAATAGTAACATCGTATCCGTTGATTGTCAAGGCATGCCGTGTATCCGGGTCGAATTTTTGCGCTTTTCCGGGCGCGGACCGATCGGCGCGGCACAGGAAAAGTATAAATAATATTTATATATCGAAAAGAAACGGTTCTATTTTACCCGATCGGGGAGGAGATGAAGGGAATGCCGGTATTGAGAGAGTTTGCGGGCGGCGGGATTGACTGGATGCAGTTGCTGGGATTTTCCCTGCGGCTGCTGGTGGCGTGCATCTGCGGCGCCTGCATCGGCTTTGAGCGCAGTAAACGCCTGAAGGAGGCCGGCGTGCGTACCCACGTGATCGTGGCGTGCGCCTCGGCGCTGTTCATCATCGTGTCTAAATACGGCTTTTTGGATTTTGCCCCGGACGGAACGGTGATCGACGGCGCCAGGAGCGCTGATCCGGCGCGTATTGCGGCGCAGGTGGTCAGCGGTATCAGCTTTTTGGGCGCCGGCGTGATCTTCAAAAACGGCAATACCGTCAAGGGTCTGACCACCGCCGCCGGGATCTGGGCGACCTCTGCCATTGGTCTTGCCATCGGCGCAGGGATGTACGCCATCGGTCTGCTGGCTACCGTGCTGGTTGCGGCGGTGCAGATGCTGATGCACAAGTTCAACGTGGGGGCCGACGCGTACGCCACTGCGGTGCTGATCTTCACCGTGCGAGATGAGTCGGATATATACGCCCTGCTGGCGGAAAAGCTCAAGGACTGGGGCGCGCAGATCTTAGAGAGCAGCGTCAGCCGCACCGGGAAGGGTCTGTTGGAATACACACTGACCATGCGTACCCTCAAACCCGTCGGCAATGAGGAAGTGGACGCGCTGGTACGGGAGAACCCGGAGATCCTCTCCGGCAGTAATCAATCGGTGCGATAAAGGACGAAGCGGTTTCTATTCCGCCGCGGCAGACGTTATCAAAGGCGTTTGCCGCGGCGCGTTTTTCCCCTTGCGTTCCGGGCGGCATATCGTGTACAATAGAGTAAGACAGGAAGGCGAGGTATCCGCAACCATGAGATCCGTCATTGAGATCACGAATATCGACGCGCCGGAGCTGGACGCATACGCCCGGCTGACGGAGCGCCAGCTTCTGGGGCGCGATGAAAAGGCAACGCCCGTTTTTATCGCCGAAAGTCCCAACGTGATCCTTCGGGCGCTGGACGCCGGCTATACGCCGGTTTCCCTTTTGATGGAGCGGCGGCATATCGACGGCGCGGCACGGGAGGTAGTCGCCCGGTGCGGCGACGTGCCGCTTTACACGGCGGAACTGGGCGTATTGACCCGGCTGACCGGCTATCCCCTGACCCGTGGCGTACTGTGCGCCATGAAGCGCAAGGCGCTTCCCGACGCGCGTACCGTGTGCCGCGGCGCTAAAACCGTGGCGGTGCTGGAGAACGTGATGAACCCCACCAACGTGGGCGCTGTTTTCCGTTCCGCCGCCGCGCTGAACGTGGACGCGGTGCTGTTGACCGACTCGTGCTGCGATCCGCTGTACCGCCGGTCGGTACGGGTGAGTATGGGTACGGTGTTTCAAGTGCCGTGGGCGTTTTTGCCGCCGGACTGGACGGTACTGCTGGGCGACATGGGGTTTACCACCGCCGCCCTGGCACTGCGGCAGGACGCGTGGACGGTGGATGATCCCCGTCTGGAAAAGATCGAGCGGTTAGCCGTCGTGCTGGGCGCCGAGGGGGACGGTTTGCGGGAGGAAACCGTAGCCTCGTGCGATCTGACGGTGCGGATCCCCATGTCTCACGGGGTGGATTCGCTGAACGTGGCGGCGGCAGGCGCCGTGGCATTCTGGCAGTTGGGGCGGCGAGATCCGTCGCACCGGGAAGCGTAACGTATCATTTAGGAGGAACGATCATGAAAAAAACGGTATTGCGGCAGTATGCGCGGCTGATCGCCGAGACGGGCGCCAACGTACAGCCGGGGCAGGAAGTGTTTATCTTCGCCGGACTGGATCAGCCGGAATTCGTGAAGATGGTAGTGGAGGAGTGCTACCGCCGCAAGGCGGATCGGGTGGTGGTGAACTGGGACTACCAGCCGCTGCAAAAGATCGATTACCGCCGCCGCACGCTGCGCTCTCTCAAACGCATGGACGATTATGAGACGGCTCG
This sequence comes from Oscillospiraceae bacterium UBA1230, assembly GCA_002309395.1. Taxonomy (GTDB): domain Bacteria; phylum Bacillota; class Clostridia; order Oscillospirales; family Oscillospiraceae; genus Vescimonas. The sequence goes on along the minus strand of DBWU01000022.1, from coordinate 17,866 downwards.
CTGGGCGCATATGGCGGAAAAACTGACCTGCCGGATCTATTTGGAATCTGAAGACCCGGACGGCTTGAACGGCGTCAACGCCGCGAAGATGTCGGCGGCTTTGCAGGCGCGCTATCGCATCATCAAGCCGTACCGTGACAAGATGGAGAACCGCCATCAGTGGTGTATCGCCGCCGTGCCGGGTACGGCGTGGGCAAAAAAGGTGTTTCCCGGACTGCCCGCCCGTCAGGCGACGGAGAAGCTGTGGCAGGCGATTTTAGATACCTGCCGGGTGGGAGAGGATCCCAAGGCAGCGTGGGAAGCGCATAACCGCGCCTTGCAGGAGCACTGCGCGTGGCTCAACAGCCTGCACATTGAGCGCCTCCACTATACCGCCTCCAACGGCACCGACTTCACCGTGGGCATGATTCCGGAGGGGCGTTTTTGCGGAGGCAGTGAAGCGACGGTACAGGGCGTGGTGTTCAACCCCAACCTGCCCACGGAGGAGTGTTTCATTTCTCCCATGCGCGGACAGGCGGAGGGTGTGGTCTACGCCACGAAGCCGCTGTGCTATCAAGGTCAGCTCATTGAGAATTTTTCCATCCGCTTCCACGAGGGCAAAGCGGTGGAATGGCACGCGGAGAAAAACGAGGCGCTGCTGGGTGAGCTCATCGGCATGGACGAGGGGAGCGCGTATCTGGGTGAGTGTGCGCTGGTACCGTACGATTCACCCATCAGCCGCAGCGGACTGTTGTTTTATAACACGCTCTTTGATGAAAACGCCGCCTGCCATCTGGCACTGGGCAAGGGGTTTGCCGATACCATCGAGGGTTTCACCCACCGCACGCAGGAGGAGGTCCGGGCACTGGGCGTCAATGAATCCATGATGCACGAGGACTTTATGATCGGCTCGCCGGATATGCGGATCGACGCTATCTGCCGGGACGGCTCGGTGGTGCCGGTGTTCCGCAACGGAAACTGGGCGAAATAACACTTTGGCGCGGCGCCGCGATCTACGAAAGAGGAGAAACGATATGAACCGTATCCTGCGCGAACATTCCGAACAGATCATCCGGGAATCCATCGCCGCCGTGCAGCCGGACGCCGCCGTACGCCGGGCGCTGGAAGGGCGCGCGTTTTCCGGGCGCGTGGTGCTGGTGGCGGCGGGAAAAGCCGCCTGGCAGATGGCAAAGGCGGCGCTGGACGTGCTGGGCGAACGGATCGACGGCGGCGTGGTGGTGACCAAGTATGGCCACGTGATGGGAGAGCTTCCCGGGGTGACCTGCTATGAAGCCGGGCATCCCGTGCCGGACGAGAATTCCTTCCGCGGCACCGAGGCGGCGCTTCGGCTGGTGGAGGGTCTGTCACCGCGTGATACGGTGCTGTTCCTGCTCTCCGGCGGCGGCAGTGCGCTCTTTGAAAAACCGCTCCTTCCGGCGGAGCAGTTGCAGGATATCACCACGCAACTGCTGGAATGCGGCGCCGATATCGTGGAGATCAANNATCAACACCATCCGCAAGCGGCTCTCCGGCGTGAAGGGCGGCAGATTTGCCCAGCTCTGCGCGCCGGCGCAGGTGGAAGCGGTGGTGCTGTCCGACATTTTGGGTGATCCGCTGGATATGATCGCGTCAGGCCCGGCTTGTGCCGACAGTGCCACCGCCGATGATGCGCGGCACATCGCGGAGAAATACGCGCTGCGCCTTTCCCCTGCGGCGCGGGAGCTGTTGGCGGTGGAAACGCCCAAACAGCTTCATAACGTCCATACCCGGATCAACGGCAGTGTGCGCGAGCTGTGCGCAGCCGCCGCGGCGGTATGCCGCCGGCTGGGTTATACGCCCTGCGTGTTGACCGACCGGCTCTGCTGTCAGGCACGGGAGGCAGGGAGTATGCTGGCGTCCGTCGCCCTGACTCACGCCGGTGACGGCTGCGATCTGGCGTTCATCGCCGGCGGTGAAACGGTGGTGCGCCTGACCGGGCATGGCAAGGGCGGCCGCAATCAGGAGCTGGCGCTTGCCGCGGCGCAGGGTATCCGCGGTCTTCCCCGCGTGGCGGTTTTCTCCGTAGGCAGTGACGGGACCGACGGACCCACCGACGCCGCTGGCGGCTACGCGGACGGCGATACCTGTGATGCGTTGCTGGCGCAGGGCGTGCGGATCGACGACGTGTTGCAGGAGAACGACGCCTATCACGCGCTGGAAAAAGCGGGCGGCCTTTTGTTTACCGGTCCCACCGGCACCAACGTGAACGACGTGGCGGTGGTGCTGATCCGGGCGGAATGAGACCTATATAAAAAACGATGGGATACCCTTTGCGGTATCCCATCGTTTTTTACACGGTAGGGGAAAGCGGTTCACCAAACAGCGTCCAGGGGTATTCCTCCGGCGGCGGACAGGTGAGGGAAACGGGTTTGCCCGTTACCGGGTGGCAAAACGCCACGTGATATGACCACAGGGCAGCGCCGCACCGGTCGTCCCGACTGCCGTAGCGTATATCGCCCAACAGCGGCAGACCGCGGTGGGAAAACTGCACCCGGATCTGGTGTGTGCGCCCGGTATGGAGCGTTACCTTTACCAGCGTCAGCGCCTCGGTCCGGGACAGCGTCTCATAGGAAAGGGAGGCTTCCCGTACGCCTTTTCGCATCCGCGTGACCACGAAGCTCTTGTTGTGGGCGGCGTCGTGAAAGAGAAGGTCGGTATATTCCCCGGCAGGTTCACACGGGTGCCCCCGCAGTACCGCCAGGTATTCCTTTGTGATCTGCCGGTCCCGGATAGCGGCGGTGAGCTTGCCGGTGATCTCCTTCCGGCGGGAAAAGAGCATTACGCCGCCGACGATCTTATCCAGCCGGTGTACGGTGAAGATCTGCCCGTTTTGCCCCGAAGCACCGTAATGCTTGCGCAAAAGCGCCGGCATGGAGGCGGCGCCCGGCGTATCCTCCGACAGGACGCCTGCCGGCTTTACGGCGCANNGGCGGCGACCAGCCAGCGGTCCTCGTATAGAACGGTCAAGGACATGGCTTATCTCCGGCGTCCGCGATAGGTGAGCTGTTTGCGGCGGCTGCTGTTTTTGCCGGGACGCCGCCTTAGACGAGACAGGGCCCACCACAGGATAAGAACGATCACCGCCACCGCCAGCACCGTCAACGCCAGCTTGACCGGCGGACGGGAGAAAAACGACTGCAAGGCGGCTTTGACCGCCATGAAACGGGACGCCGACACGTCGTTGAGCGCCAGAAGCGGCACGGTCACGTAATCGTGCCCGTTATAACTTACCGTCACGGTACCGAGCTGCTGCCCGGCGGTGACCGGCGCCTCCACGGATTCCGGCAGAGACAGGGTATACGTCAGATCCGTGTCGGGATCCAGATCGATGGGTAAAAGCGCTTGGGTATCCTCCGCGGGATACGCCATGACCGTGTCGGTCTCCTTGGACAGCGTCACCGCCACGGGATAGAGCCGCCCTGTGCGTAACACCGTCATAGGCGCAAAATTGTCAAAGCCCCAGTCAAACAGCCGCGCCGACTCCGTGAAACTCATGATCCAGCCGTCCTCGCTGAGCTGGGCGCCCAGCACCACGCATAAAAGCGTCCTGTCGCCCCGTTTAGCGGCGGATACCAGACAGTAACCAGCCTCGTCGGTGGTGCCGGTCTTGATGCCGAACGCGCCGTCATAGAGATAGCCGATGCGGATCCAGTTGGAGATCAGGGCATTGGTGGTGTGAAGCTCCCGCTCTTCGGACATATTGGTGGCAGGGACGATATAGGAAAGAGTGCCGCACACGGTGAGGAACCCCTCGTATTTCATCGCCTCACGGGTGATCAGATAGATGTCCCATGCGGTGGTATAGTGCTGGGGATCGTGGAGTCCCGAAGTGTTGGCAAAGTGGGTGCCTTCACAGCCCAGCTCCTGCGCCCGGCGGTTCATCAGCTCTATGAACGCGTCCCGTGATCCGGCGACCGCCTCGGCAAAAATGTTGCCCACTTCGTTGGCGGACGCCAGCAGCAGGCAGTATAAGAGTTGTTCCACCGTCAGCCGTTCGCCGGTCACGATGTTGGCGGTACTGCTGTCCCACGTCAGATCCGCCAGAGCGGTAGAGGTGGCGGTCAGGTACTGATCCATTCGCAGTTCGCCCCGTTCGATCGCCTCGAACACCAGCAGAGCCACCATCACCTTGGTGATACTTGCAGGATACTGGGCGGAACGCTCGTTCTTTCCGTAGAGCACGAGCCCGGTGTCCACGTCGATGAGCAGCGCCGCTTTCGCCTGGGCATCGGGATCTTCCAGCGCCTGCGCCGCAGGAACGGGAACGGTCAAAAAGAGCAGTACTGTGAGCAAAAAAGCGGATAGTATACGGCGTAATTTCATGTATCCATTTCTCCCGAAGTATGTTATAATGGTAGCCGGAGGAACATTTCCCCCACGCAACCGTTTCTATCGTATGACCGTATTATAAACAAAATGCAAAGAGGAGTCAACCGTGGGTAAGATGGGAAAAGTGACAAAAAGTGAGATATTTCTCCTCATCTGTACGGCGGTGTTCCTCATAGGAACGGCGGCGCTGTATCTTTTGCGCGCACCGGCGCAGTACGAGCGCTTCCGCGTCCAGACGGAGCGAGAGGCAAGCGAGGCGGAGGAGGCCTCACCGCTGGATCTGAACGCCGCCGACGCCGCGGCGCTGGAGGCGCTCCCCGGTATCGGACCTGCGCTGGCGCAGCGGATCGTGGCGTACCGGGAGGAGCACGGACCCTTTGCGTCGGTAGACGAGCTGACGCAGGTCAGCGGGATCGGCGCACAGACGCTGGAGCGCCTGCGCGCATACGTGACGGTAACGCCGTAGGGAGGAGGGAAAGAGCGTGAAGATCCTGGTGGTAGACGACGAGAAGCTGTTGGTCAAGGGGATCCGGTTCAATCTGGAAAACGAGGGTTATCAGGTGGAGACCGCCTATGACGGCGCCGCCGCCGTGGAGCTGGCGCGGACGGGTGCTTTCGACCTGATCGTACTGGATCTGATGATGCCGGTGCTGTCCGGCAGTGAAGCGTGTATGCAGATCCGTACCTTTTCCGAAGTGCCGATCATTATGCTCACCGCCCGCAGTGAGGACGCGGACAAGCTCATGGGATTTGCCTGTGGCGCGGACGATTACGTGACCAAACCCTTCAACATTCTGGAACTGAAGGCGAGGATCCGCGCCCTGCTACGACGCGCCGGCGCGGCACAGCAGCAAAATGACGCCGTGCTTACCGTGGGTGAGGTTAGTCTTGACACCCGTGAGCGCGTGGCGATCCGGGGCGGTAAGCGGATCGATCTGACCGCCAAGGAATACGACCTCATAGAGCTGCTGATGAAGAATCCCCGGCGCGTATTCAGCCGCGAGACACTGATGGATCAGGTGTGGGGCTATTCCTACGTCGGAGACTACCGCACGGTGGACGTGCATATCCGCCGCCTGCGTGAGAAGCTGGAGCCGGATCCTGCGGAGCCGGTATATATCATCACCAAATGGGGAGTTGGTTATTATTTTCAAGGGGAGAATCGGTCTGCCGTTTAAGTTCGGCGTCAGCTATATCGCCCTGCTTGCGGCGGTGTTGGTGCTGATGAACTCCTATCCGCTCCTTGTTTCCCAGAACCTGGTGTTCCGTTCCAAGGAGAGCAGTATGTCCGCCAGCGTCAAGCTGATCAGTGCGTCGCTGTCGGGTCTGGCGGAGCTGACGGAGGATAACGTGGCGCAGGCGTTGATCGACCTGCGCCAAACCGGCGTGAGCCGCGTTTTGATCACCGACACCGCCGGGCGCATTCTCTACGATACGCGGAAAAGTGACGGCGCCGGGGACGAATATGCTCTCTATGCGGAGCTTACCCAGGCGCTGGAGGGGAACGACGCGTTTTTGTGCCGCTATGACGCCGAGGCGTTCCACAGCTGTTTTGCCGCACCGGTGGTCTACCGAAGCCGCATCATCGGCGCCGTCTACGCCTACGATTACGATACGGAGCAGGCACGGTTACTGCAAAGCCTGCAAAATAACCTGCTGGTCATTTCCGGCGTGGTGGCGGCGCTGGCGCTGGTTTTGAGTATCCTGCTCAGCCGCGTGCTGACGTGGCGGATCAGCGGCTTGCTGCAATCCATCCGCAAGGTGCGCCAGGGCGCGTATCACCACCGCGCCCGCGTGAGCGGTCACGACGAGGTCTCCCAGATCGCCGCGGAATTCAACAGCCTGACCGACCGGCTGCAAACCACCGAGGCGGCGCGCCGCCGCTTCGTTTCCGACGCCAGCCACGAGTTGAAAACGCCGCTGGCAGGCATCCGCCTCTTGGCGGACTCCATTTTGCAGACCGACGGCATGGAGGCAGACACGGTGCGCGAGTTTGTCAGCGACATCGGGCAGGAGGCGGAGCGTTTGAGCCGCATCACAGAGGACCTTCTCCACCTGACGCGTCTGGATAACGGCGCCATGGCAAGTCCCTGTCGCGTAGAGGTATCGCCGGTACTGGCACGGGTGGAGCATATGCTGGGCGCCGTGGCGCGGGAAAAAGGCGTGACCCTTTCCTGCCGCGTGGACGGGGACGCCGCCGTCTACGCCACGGAGGACGAGGTACACCAGATCCTGTACAACATGATGGAAAACGGGGTAAAATACTCCCATCCCGGCGGCTTCGTCCGTACGACCGTCCGCGTGGACGGCGGCGACGTGGTCGTTGACGTGGAGGATGACGGTATCGGCATCCCCGATGAGGATATGCCCCATATTTTCGACCGGTTTTACCGGGTAGATAAAATGCGCTCCCGTCAGATCGGCGGTACCGGGTTGGGCTTGTCGATCGTACATGATACCGTCAAAAGAAGAGGCGGCACGGTGGAGGCACACCACCGGGCAGGGGGACAGGGTACCGTGTTTACGGTGCGCCTGCCGCTGTACCGGGAGGAACAGCCGTAACGGGCGACCCTTCCGCGCAGGGAGGAACGAGAACTGATTGCAGGAGGAAACGATCTTGAAACTGATGGTGATAGACGGCAACAGCATCATCAACCGCTCCTTTTACGGCATTCGGCCGCTGACCACCCGCGAGGGACTGTACACCCACGCGGTGTACGGTTTTTTGACCACGCTGCAGCGGCTTGCGGACGAGGAAAAGCCGGAGGCGCTGTGCGTGACGTTCGACCGGCGGGAGCCCACCTTCCGGCATCTGGCGGACGAGAACTACAAGGCCACCCGTCACGCCATGCCGGAGGAGCTGGCGATGCAGATGCCGGTTTTGAAGCAGGTGCTGGACGCCATGGACATCCCCCGGTATGAGCTGGCCGGGTACGAGGCGGACGATCTGATCGGCACCATCTCACGCCGCTGTGAGGCGGAGGGCTGGGACTGCGTGGTGGTGACCGGCGATAAGGACAGCTTACAGCTCATCACCGAGCGCACGACCGTGAAGCTGGTATCCACCCGGATGGGGCAGACCACCACCCGTGATATGACGCCGGAGACCTTCCGCGAGGCGTACGGCTTTGCGCCGATCCACATGATCGACTTGAAGGCGCTTATGGGCGACAGCTCCGACAATATCTCCGGCGTTCCTGGGATCGGGGAGAAGACCGCCATGGCGCTGATCGGGCGGTACGGTTCCATCGACGCGATCTACGACGCTATGCCGGAGGTGGAAGCAAAGCCGGCGGTAGTCGGCAAACTGGCGCAGGGCGAGGAGAGCGCTCGCCACTCCAAGTGGCTTNNTCGCATTGGCTTGCCACCATCGTGACCGACGCGCCGCTTTCCTTTGTGCCGCAGGAGAACCTGCGCCGCCCCTTCAAACCGGAGCTATATGACGTCTTCCTGCGTCTGGAGTTTAAAAAGCTCATTGACAAGTACCATCTCACCCCCCGACAGACGCCGGCGCAGCAGCGCACGGAGTGTGATGTGACGGTGGAAACCGTAGAGGATCCGGCGCGTCTGGAGGAGCTTTTGGCACTGTGGCGCGGCGCGGAAAACGTGACCGTCTACGCACCGGGCGATCTTACCGCGCTGGCGGTGGAGTGCCAAACGGGAGAGCACAGCTCCCTGACGGTGAATTTGCTGGACAGCCGCTATCAGGGTGACTGGGAGGCAATGCTCTCGGCGCTGTTTTCCGCCGATATCGCAAAAACGTCCCACAACGTGAAGGATCTCACCGGCGCGCTTTTATCCCGCGGGATCGAGCCGGAGGGTTTCACCTTTGATACGGCGCTTGCCGGATATCTGCTGGACGCCACCGCCGGAAACTACGGCGTGGACAGGCTGTTTTTGACCTACTACAACGAAGAGCTGATGCAGCCGCTCCATCTGGAAGAGGGCGCTTTTTCACCGCTGGGCGATACCGCTATGGCAGAGGCGGCGCTGGACAGTTGGTGCAGCGGCGTGTCGGCACTGCGGGAGTATCAGGAACCGAAATTAAAAGAACAGGAACTGTGGGCGCTCTTTTCGGAAGTGGAACTGCCGCTGTGCCGCGTGCTGGCGGAGATGGAACGCGCCGGCATGAAGTGCGACGGCAAGCGGCTCTATGAGTTTTCCCAATGGCTTCAGGGCGAGATCGACACGCTGGAGCAGGAGATCTACCGGCAAGCGGGCGGCGTGTTCAATATCCAGTCGCCCAAACAGCTGGGCAAGGTGCTCTTTGAAGATCTCCGGCTTCCCCACGGGAAGAAGACGAAGACCGGCTGGTCTACCGGCGCCGATGTGCTGGAAACGCTGCGGTACGAATCGCCTCTGGTGGATCAGATCCTCACCTACCGGCAATATACCAAGCTTAAATCCACCTATGCCGACGGTCTGCTCAAAGCCATCGGGAAGGACGGCAGGGTGCATACCAGCTTTCAGATGACCGCCACCGCCACCGGGCGGCTCAGCTCCACGGAGCCAAACTTGCAGAATATCCCCACCCGAACGGAGCTGGGCAGTCAGATCCGGCGTCTTTTTACGGCGGAGGACGATTGTGTGCTGGTGGACGCGGACTACTCCCAGATCGAACTGCGGCTTCTGGCGCATATGGCGGATGACGAGGCCATGTGTCAGGCGTTCCGCTCCGGCGGCGATTTCCATACTGCCACCGCCGCAAGTGTCTTCCACCTGCCGCCGCAACAGGTGACGGGCGAACTGCGCCGCCGCGCCAAAGCGGTGAATTTCGGCATCGTGTACGGCATTTCCGCTTTTTCCCTCAGCCGCGACATCGGCGTGACGGTGGCGGAGGCGAAGGAGTATATGGACCGGTACTTCGACACGTACCGGGGCGTGCGGCAGTACATGACCGACACGGTGGAACAGGCGAGGGAACGGGGCTACGCGGAAACGCTGTGGCACCGCCGCCGGGCGCTGCCGGAGCTGAGATCCTCTAATTTCAATCTCCGCTCCTTCGGTGAGCGTGTGGCGCTCAATATGCCCGTTCAAGGTACCGCCGCCGACGTTATCAAGCGTGCCATGATACAGGTGTGGCGTCGCCTGCGCCAAGAGGGATTGAAGGCGCGGCTCATCATGCAGGTACACGACGAGTTGATCGTAGAGTGTCCCGCCGATGAGCAGGAAGCGGTACAAACGCTGTTGCGCCGGGAGATGGAACAGGTGGCGGCGCTGAAAGTGCCGCTGATCGCCGAGGCGCACGCCGGGAAGAACTGGCTGGAGGCAAAAGAATGACAGAGAGAAAAACGATCCGTATCGTTCCCATGAACCGGGAGCATTTGGACGCGCTGGCGGCGCTGGAGCAAATCTGCTTTTCCCGTCCCTGGTCGCGGAAAATGCTGGAGGAGGAGCTGGAGAATCAGTGCGCGGCGTTCCTTGTGGCGCAGGAGGCGGACAGCGACGCGGTGCTCGGTTACGCGGGATTGCTGGTGGTGGCGGACGAGGGTTATATCACCAACGTGGCGGTACAGCCGGCGTGCCGCCGCAGGGGAGTAGCCACCCAGCTTCTACGGGTGTTCGACCGGTTTGCCAGAGGACAGCACCTGGCGTTTTTGACGCTGGAGGTGCGTCCGTCCAACAAGGCGGCGATCGCGCTGTATGAAACGTTCGACTTTCAGGAGGCGGGGCGGCGGAAGAACTACTACGACCTGCCCCGTGAGGACGCGCTGATCCTCACCAAAACCTATACCTATGAGGAGGAAGCATGAACATTCTCGCCTTTGAATCCTCCTGTGATGAAACGGCGGTGGCGCTGGTGCGGGACGGGCGTACCGTACTGTATGACGCCGTCTTATCCCAGGCGGATATGCACGCCATCTACGGCGGCGTAGTGCCGGAGATCGCCTCCCGTAAACACGTGGAAGCCATCGCCGCGCTGACAGATCAGGCGCTTTGCGGCGCCGGACTATCTAAAAAAGACGTGGATACCGTGGCGGTAACGTATGCGCCGGGACTGATCGGCGCGGTGCTGGTGGGCGTCAGCTTTGCCAAATCCGTGGCGTACGCGCTGGGCGTTCCGCTGATCCCGGTGCATCATATCCGCGGGCACATCGCAGCGAATTATCTGGCCTATCCGGAGCTNNGCCGCCGTTTCTGGCGCTTGCCGTCTCCGGCGGCAATACGCTGATCGTAGACGTACGGGGTTATACCGATATGGAGATCCTGGGCAGTACGCGTGACGACGCCGCCGGAGAGTGCTTTGACAAGGCGGCGCGCGTGCTGGGACTGCCGTATCCCGGCGGCAAACCGATGGACGAGCTGGCGCGGCAGTCGCCGGGGGGCGTATACGATCTGCCCCGGGCGCATATCGACGGCTCGGAGCTGGACGTGAGCTTTTCAGGACTCAAAACGGCGGTGGTGAATCTGGTGCATCGCGCCGAGCAACGGGGCGAGACGCTGGACCGGGCGGCGCTGGCGCGGGATTTTACCCGAGCCGTGAGCGACGAGCTGGTGCCCCGCGTTATGGAGGCGCTGCGCCGCACCGGGCGCAATAAGCTGGCGGCGGCAGGCGGCGTGGCGGCGAACTCTTTTATCCGCGCCGATCTGGAATCGGCGTGCCGCGCGGCGGAGGTGGAACTGTATCTGCCGCCTTTGCGCTGGTGCGGTGATAACGGCGCCATGATCGGCGCCCAGGG
>DBWU01000022.1:6550-6805 GCA_002309395.1 Oscillospiraceae bacterium UBA1230 | reverse complement strand
ATCTGAACGCCTATGCCACCATGGATCTTTCCGGGAAAGAGAGCGTTGAGGGATGAACGAGCGTGAATTGCAGGATTTTATCGCCGCACTGCGACCGTCCGACCGCCGCGTCATGGATGACGCACGGGCGCGGCAGGCTCAGCTTGCCAAGCCGCCGGGAAGCCTGGGCGCGCTGGAGGACTATGCCGTTGCCGTTGCCGGTATCACCGGGCAGGTCTGCCCGACACTCTCCCGGTGCGGTGTGGCGGTCTTTGC
>DBWU01000022.1:0-6481 GCA_002309395.1 Oscillospiraceae bacterium UBA1230 | reverse complement strand
CACCGGTTCGGTGACAGCGTGACGGTGTACGACGTGGGGGTAGAACGCCCTCTGCCGCCTCCGGCGGTCGATGTGAGAATCCGTGCCGGAACGGGCAATATCGCCGTAGAACCGGCGATGACGCGCCCGGAGGCGGTGGACGCGATAGCCGTAGGGATCCGCGCCGCGCGCCGGGCAAAAGAGGAGGGCTTGCAGGCGCTGGGGATCGGTGAGATGGGCATCGGCAACACCACCACCGCCGCGGCGGTCCTATCGACACTGACCGGCTTGCCGCCGGAGGCGGTAACGGGGCGTGGCGGCGGCTTGACCGACGCGGGTCTGGCGCGTAAAAAGCAGGTGATCGCCGGCGCGCTGGCACGCCTTCAAGTGAAGCCGGACGACGTGCTGGACGTGTTGCACAAGGTAGGCGGACTGGACGTTGCCGCCATGTGCGGCGCGTTTTTAGGGTGCTGTGAACAGCGCCTTTGCGCGGTGGCAGACGGATTCATCAGCGTGGTGGCGGCGCTGTGCGCGGCGCGGCTTTGCCCTGCGGTATCGGACTATCTCTTTTTGTCCCACGCGTCCTGCGAACCCGGTTATCGGGCGGCGGCGCAGGTGCTGGGAAAAGAACCGTGTCTGGCGCTGGGAATGCGCCTGGGCGAGGGGAGCGGATGCGTGCTGATGTTCCGCGTGCTGGAGGCGGCGTGCGCCGCTATGAGCGATATGGCGACCTTTGAGGAGGCGGCGATCGACGACGGATATCTGGCGCCGATAAGAAACGGTCAGGTGGGACGATGAGGATCTTGCTGATCGGCGGCAGTAAAAGCGGCAAAAGCCGTCTTGCCCAGGAGTTCTGTCTCCGGCTGGACGGTGAGAGGTATTACTGGGCCACCATGGAACCGGCGGACGGGGAGGATCGGGCGCGGATCGCCCGACACAGAGAAGAGCGCGCCGGCTGTGGTTTTATCACCATCGAGCAGGGGCGAAATCTCTCCGCCCAAGCGGTGCCGCCGGACGCGGCGGTGCTGTTTGACAGCGTGACGGCTCTTTTGAGCAACGAAATGTTCTCCTCCGGCGGCATTGACCAAAGCGCCGGAGAACGCGCCGGGAAAGAATTGCTGGAGACAAGCCGCCGGTGCCGCCATTTTGTGTGCGTGTGCGACGATCTCTGGCGCGACGGCATGGATTATGACGACGCCACCCGGTATTACTGCCGGGCGCTGGCGCAGATCTGCCGCCGGTGCGCCGAGGAATTTGACACGGTATGTGAAGTAACGGGCGGACTTGTCCGGTGCTGGAAGGGGGCGTTGCCCGAATGAATGCGATCACAGGCTTTTTCATGGCTTGGGGGATGTTTCTGGCGGTGCCGTGTCCGTGTAAGCGCTGGGACGAATCGGCGCGCCCCTATATGCTGGCGGCACTGCCACTGATCGGCGGCATGACGGGCACCCTCTGGTGGGCGGCGGGCGCATGGCTTCGCCCTGTGCTGCCTAATGCTGTGGCGGCGCTGTTGATGGCGGTGCTGCCGTGGCTGGTGACAGGTTTCATCCATCTGGACGGCTATATGGACGTGTGCGACGCGGTACTTTCCCGTCGTGACCTTGCCCGCCGGCGGCAGATCCTGAAAGACCCCCACTGCGGCGCCTTTGGCGTTGTGGCGATGGTACTGCTGGCGCTGGCGCAGTGGAGCTTCTTTTTCGGCGCCGGAATAGAGTCATATCTGCCGCTTTTGGCACTGCCGGTGGCAAGCCGCGCCTGCGCGGCGCTGGCGGTGCGCCATCTGCGCCCGATGGAGGGCAGTCAGTATGAAAACATGCCTGTAAAGGGCATGTACTTTACAGTGTTTCCGGCGATCTTACTCGCCGTATCGGTGGTCGTGCCGCTTCTTTTCTGGCACAGCGCTGCGCCGCTGACGGCGGCGGCGGTCTACGCTTTGTGCCTTTTCTACGGCTATCGGCAGTTGGACGGCATGAGCGGCGACGTTTCCGGCTTTGCCCTGACGCTGGGCGAGCTGGCAGGCGTGGCGGTCTTGTGCCTTGCGGGGTGAAAAAATGGTATTGATCATCGGCGGCGCATGGCAGGGAAAGCTGTCATGGGCGATAAAGGAATACGGCTTACAGCCGGAAGAGATCTGGGATCTGGAGCAAGGTTATTGCACCGGATACCGCTGTTATACCCATCTGGAGGCGCTGACCCGTCGAGGCGATACGGCGCCGTTTCCGCCGGACGCTATCGTGATCGCACGGGAGATCGGCGGCGGCGTGGTGCCGCTGAACGCTGACGAACGCCTCTGGCGCGAGCGCCATGGCGTCTTGGTGCAGGCATTGGCGGCGCAGGCACAGCGTGTGGTGCGGATCTTCTGCGGATTGCCGGAGGTGCTGAAATGAACCTGACGTTACTGCGCCACGGCATTACCGAGGGCAATCTCCGGCGGCTTTACTACGGAAAGACCGACCTTCCCCTTTGCCGGGAGGGGGAGGAGGCGCTGCGCCTGCTGGCACGGCGCGGAGACTACCCCGTCGCACCCCGGTATTGCGTGAGCGGTTTGCGCCGCACGGTGGAAACGCTGGCGATCCTCTATGGCAACGTGCCGTATGAAGTACTGCCCGGTTTACGGGAGATCGACTGCGGCGAATGGGAGATGAAACACTACGAGGAGCTGAAGGACGACCCGGCGTATCTCCGCTGGTGTGAGGATCCGGCGCATACGCCCTGTCCCGGCGGCGAGAGTTTTCAAGCGGTGCAAAAACGGGCGCTTGCCGCCCTTGCGCCGCTTTTGGGGCAGGATGAAGACGCGGTGTGCATCACCCACGGCGGCGTGATCGCCCTACTGTTGCAGGCGTGGTTTCCCGTGGATGAGAAAGAGAATTACCGCCGCGTGCCGCCGCCGGGCGCCGGGTATCGCCTCCGGGTGGAGCAGGGTATACCCGTATCGTATCACGCCGTACCGCCGGAGGAGTCGTAGGCGCGGTGGGAGGCGGTTTTTTGCCGCCGCTCCATTGACAGCACATTCGGTTTGTGCTACCATAGCAAGCGTCAAATGCAAGAAAATGAAAGTAGTTTGAAAGACAATACAAGTACCGTCACGGAAAAACGTTTTACACAACAGGAGGCGCAGAAATGTCATTGCAAGCAGGTTTTTATCGCGGTATCATCAATCCCGAACTCGGCACGCCCATTGAGGGGTACTTTGTCCCCCGTGCCACCGAGGGGTATCTGGACGATCTGGAGGTCAACACGCTGGCGCTGGGTATGGGCGCGGAGAAGGTTCTGATCATCAGCCTGGATCTGTGCCAGATCGCACAGCACACCATGATCCGTCTGCGGGAAGCCGCGGCGAGAAAGACGGGCGTGGCAGTGGATCACGTTTTTATCAGCTGCACCCATACCCATACGGGGCCCATCGTTATTTACGACTCTGCCGATCCGCTGGTGCGCGATTACGTTGAGAAACTGTGTGTTTGGGTAGCGGACGCGGCGCAGGCCGCCATAGACGATCTCAAACCGGCGAAAGTCGGCTGGGGCGTGGGCAAGTGCGATATTTCCCATTGCCGCCGTCTGCGGATGAAAGACGGCAGTATCCGCACCAATCCCGGCGTGGGCAACCCGGACGTGGCGGAGGAGCTGACGCCGATGGACCACCGGCTGAACGTTCTGCGCTTCGATCAGGAAGGCGGCGTGAACGTGGTCGTGATCAACTACGGTACGCATCCCGACAGCGTCGGCGGCAACAAGATCTCCGCCGACTGGCCCGGCTTCATGCGCCGCACGGTAGAGCTGGCGATCCCGGAGGCGCGCTGCCTGTTCCTCAACGGCGCCGAGGGCGACGTGGGTGTGATGGACATCTGGGCAAAAGGCGGCTGGTTCAACGACACCTTCAATGATTTTGACGACGTGATCCGCGGCTACGGACACTCCCGTTGGTACGGCCGGTATATCGCCGGCAGCGTATTGCAGGTATATGACAAGGTAAATTACTTTACACCTGATTGCCTGAAGGCATTGGAGTATACCATCCACGTGCCGGCACAGGTGCCTTCGCCGGAAGAGTTGCCGGAGGCGCACCGCATCCATGAACTGCACGTGGCCGGGCGCGACAGCGAGCTGGGCTACGAGGGCATGATGGTCACCACCGTAGTGGCGGAGGCGGAGCGCATGGTGCGCCTGGAGCACGGACCCGACGCTTTTTCCATGCCGCTTCACGGTATCGCGCTGGGCAAGGTGGCGCTTGTGGGCATCGCCGGCGAGCCGTTCACCGGCATCGGCACGGGCATCAAGGATACCGAAGGGTGGGATCTTATCCTGCCTGTTTGCAACGCCGACGGCGCCGAGGGGTATTTCCCCATGCAGGACTGCTACGATGAGGGCGGCTACGAGACCCGCAGTTCACCGTTCAAAGCAGGGTGCGCCGAATATATCGTGGACGAGGGCAAGAAACTGTTGAATGAAATGAGGGATTAAACGATGCTTGCGATCATCAATGCCACACTGGTACTGCCTGACCGGCTGCAGCCGGAATCCTATCTGCTCGCCGAAGGCGGCGTGATCACCGCCACCGGCCGGATGGAGAACGCGCCGGAGCTGAGCGGTGCGGAGGTGTACGACGCGAAGGGCCGGTTTTTGGCGCCGGGTCTGGTGGATATCCACTGCCATGCCGGCGGTACGACCTGGTTTTATGAAGATCCGGCCGTGGCGGCGCGGCATCTGCTGAAAAACGGCACGACGACCGTTCTGCCGACGCTCTATTTCAGCATGCCCAAGGACGAGCTGGTGCGTAACTTCGCGCGGATCCAGGCGGCGATGCGCGCCGGTGAAACGCCCAACGTGGCAGGTTTTTACACCGAAGCGCCCTATATGAATCCCAAGTTCGGCGCCGACCGGGAGAACAACCCGTGGAAGGGTCCCATCTGCCGGGAGGAGTATCTGCCGGTGCTGGAGCAGGCGGGAAAGGACGCCAGGGTCTGGGTCGTGGCGCCGGAGCGCGAGCATATCGAGGACTTTGTCAAAGACGCGCTGGCGGTGAATCCTAACGTGCATTTTGCCGTGGGTCACAGCGAGGCGACGCCCTATGAGGTGGAGGCACTGATGCCCTACGGACTGCGGATCGCCACCCACCATACCAACGCCACGGGTATGCTGCCCAAGTATCCCGAATGCCGCGGCGTCTGCGTAGACGAGGCGGTATGGTATCACGACGAGATCTACGCCGAAGTCATTTGCGACCGCATGGGGATCCACGTAGACCCCTATATGCAGCGTCTGGTGCGTAAGATCAAGGGCGCGGATCGGATCATACTGATCTCCGACGCCTGCGTGTTTGACGGTCCCGTGCCGGAAGTGGGCGACTATGCCGGCGCCACCGATATCCTCTTTGACTGGTCGGGCGAGATCGCCGGCAGTAAACTGCTGCTGCTGGACGCCTGCCGCAACTGGGCGAAGCACACCGGCGCCGGCATGGCGGAGGTGTTCCGCGCCGCGTCGCTGAACCCGTCCCGGGCGGTGGGCTTTACCGACCGCGGCGAGATCAAGCCGGGCAAACGCGCCGACCTGATCGTGGTGGACGGCGGCTATACGCTCCAGCAGGTGGTCTTTGAGGGAAAACTGCTCTAACGCATACGAACGATCGGAGGTGCGGCTGTGAGAGGTCTTTTCAACGCGGATAACTGGTTCTGGCAGCGCATGAACGAGGTGGCGGATCTGATTCTGCTGTCGCTCATGTGGATCGTATGCTGTTTGCCGGTGGTGACCATCGGCCCGGCGACGGTGGCGCTGTACTACGTGATGCTTAAAAAGACGAAGGACGACGCGGACGAGGGGATCTGGCGTCTGTTCTGGCGTTCCTTCCGTATGAATTGGAAAGTAGCAGGCGGGATCGGCTTGCTGTTTACGGCGCTGGGCGTACTGCTGTACGTGGACGTGCAGTTCTATGCCCAGGCGCAGGGGGCGCTTCGCCCATTCTTCGGTGCGCTGACGGTGGTGGGCGGCGCGGTGTACCTTCTCTTGATGCCGTATATGGCGGGGCAGATCGCGTGGTTCCACAACACGGTGCGGCGTTATTTCCTCAGCGGACTGTATTTGGTGCTGCGCCATTTCCTGCGGAGTATTGCCATGGTGGCGGTCACGGTACTCGGTCTTGCGGCGATCTATTTCTTCCCGCCGCTGATCATCCTGACTCCGGCGCTGGTGGCGCTGGGTCACGCGGCGATCCTGATGAAGATCTTTGACCGCTACGCCACCGCCTCCGATAGTGACGGCGAGGAGGAAGAAACGCCGGAAGACGAGGCGTAAGAGCGATCGGTATCACGAAAACTGCGCCGCCATGCGGCGCACAAGAAAAGGATACCCTCATCTCCCGACATGCCCGACCCTTGCATGGGGAGGGTTTGGGAGGGGAGGGTATGCCCCTCCCAATTCATTTCAATCACATGCGCCGCCATGCGGCGCACAAGAAAAGACACCGCCTCTCGGCGGTGTCTTTTCTTGGAGCGGGCGACGAGGCTCG